>JAYENM010000265.1:0-9800 GCA_034722095.1 Caldifarciminota bacterium
TATTGTTTCTTTTTTATTTCTTTTCTCTTCCCTACGGATCCGCATGGATAAGTTCTCTTAAAATCCCTGTTAAATCATGTAAGACAGTGTCTGGAGAGCACAGAGAATTAATTTTATCTCCCTGCCCTCTGTGGTTTCTTTCATATCCTTTCATATTATTTTTGACAGTACCCTCTCCCGAGTATTTCAGGAGTTATTAAAATTATCGCATAAAAATACAAATTTGTCAAGAAGAAAATTGAATAATGCCTCTATCTTATCAGAATGAGCTTTCCTGTGAGTGACTTGTCCCCTGATTTTACCCTTGCAAAATAGATACCTGATGGCACGGGTTTCCCATCTTTATCCCTACCGTCCCAGGTAATAGTCATTGGGCACTGGTCATTGGTCATTAGTTCTCCTCCCGATGCCTGATGACTAATGACAAATGACTTTATGAGACGGCCTGAGAGGTCATAAATGCGAAGAGCGATGGGGGATGAGCGATGAGTGACAATAGCCTCATAGCCTAATAGCGTGATAGCCGTAGTTGTCCTGAATGGATTTGGACATGCCCTCAGGAATTGATAATTGCTAATTGTTAATTGATAATTGTCTTCATCTTCCTCTATACCCGTGAGGATAACTGAAAGAACAACACGCTCGGGATACGGATTCTCGTCAGGGTCATTTGATATAATAAGAAGGGTATCGTAGTGAGTTCCGAAGGACAAACCCTGTGGATTGACACCGACAGATACTTCCTGATACCCTCCGGGTGAGACGGTAAATGATGATGGTGATATAGATGCGACCAAGGACTTCTTTGATGATATATCTGATACAATTAATGTCCCATCACCAGAGTTATGAACCTGCATTGTGTTATATAGATAGTTATCACCGCCATAACCAAAGTGATAGAGGGAAGGATCGCCATAAAGCATAAGGCCATATATATTGACATAACGATCGGGCAGATACCACACATTTATACCGGCATAGACATTCCTTGCCGCATCTAAGGCATTTCCAACTATAGCATGGGTGTTGGTAGTATCTTTGAGTAATTTCTTAAAGAAATAGTAATCAAAACTCATACTACCGCCATCACTCGGTCCACTCCACCCCGGTCGATAGATTGTCTCACGGGTACCAGAGACAATCCCTGCAGCACCCTGGTAGAGAAGAGCTGCTCCAAGATTGTTGAGAAATTCAGGGTAGCTACAGAGGCAAGAACAGAGGAATCCGATAGCAGGATAAGTATCATCAAGTCTCGGGGCATTAGTTGAACGGAGGCCGTCGTACCATGCTATCTCCTCTTCCTGAGGAATTCCATCACTGTTTGTGTCCTGCACCCATACTTTTCTTGCAAATGAATCTAACCACCCGTGTGCAACTTCGTTGAATATTCCCTTCGCCTGCCACTGATTTATAATATTAGTCCGCGTAATCGGATAGATACAGGAATAAAGACAGGGATTCACACCTTCTTTTTCATATTCTGTAACAGCATACCCTCTGTCAATTATTTCGTCGTTCATTAGTTTTTCCATCAACTCTGCACCGTCACATCTTGGCATCCCCTGTCCATTCTCATTGTAATAGTTATACATTGCACCAGCGAGGAGAGAGGATTTCTTATAGGTTATATCTGTATTCTGTTCAAAGACAACAATTTTCTGACAGATGTGTTGTATCTTTGTATTGTCGCTCCAGGGAATTCTTCCGAGATGGACATCTGCATGATAATCAGGGGAATCATTACCGGACCCCCCCGATTCAGTACCCACTTCACCGTAATAGTCGTCACCATCACTATTCCAGGAGGTATTATCTGGGTCTGTAAGTTCCGCATAGTAAAGATCTGTTGGAACTGGAGAGAGAAGGCTATCATCCCAGGGACTATCAAAGTCATTATTCCAGGGAACACACCTTCTCATCGGAATATTGTTATCGTCGCCCACAATGAGCACATATTCTATTCCCCATTCTCCTTGTGGGTACTTGTTTCTCAAAAAATTCCGTATTTTCTGCTGAATATCATTCCCGTTGTAACTGCTATTTATCCACTCTTTGGTGACAATCTTTACATTATAGCCAAGAGATTGTTTCCAGTCCACAAGAAATGAAACTGAAGATGAACAGGACAGGGTGGTTATTATTACATAGTCATAGAGAGATTTGACGCTTTTATCATTTTTGTACCATTTTCTCGCCATTTCATAATTGTATATAGCATCCCTTGCCTCTTCCTCTATCAGGTTATCGGATTTAAGCCTCTCTGCCTCTTTCAATTTCTCTGAGGATAGTGTATAGTAGATGGTGATCGTGACCTGGTCTGCAAATTGAAGCTTTCCTGTAACAGGATTGTAGGAGAATGGACATACATCCACATCTACAAGATTGTATTTCCTTAAACCGCCTGTGCCAGACAGTCTTCCCATTACATCAGGATAGAATGCATTTGAAGAATATATCTTCTCTTTTGTCTCTCTGTATTTCTTTATTATCTTTTCTACTGTTGAGGGGTTACTACCCGGCAGAAGCGGCTGTGCAGATGTAATATTATATGTTCCTGGAAGGGGAGAAAATACACCATCAACATTAACAGATGTTACAACCGCGCTTGGTGGTATAGCGAGGGTAAATGTCTTTGCGGGTAGATATGGAACACCGCCCATTGAGAGATGTCCGAACCCGGGAAGGTTAATCTTCTGAGTACCATCTCTTAGCGTTTCAATCTCAAAATCCTGTATATCCACCCTGACAGAGACCTCTCTCTCATTCCAGTATCCGTTAACCCTGCTAATTTTCCCAGTAGTTTCATAGTAGTAATACAGAGATTCAGGGCTCACCCATATATCAGGTGTACCTGCTGTTTCCCAGTAGAAACTACAACCCCATTCATTATCAGTTTCGTCAGATTCTTGTATTTCGCTAAAGTAATCAGCAACAACCTTCATATTGTATGAACCCGGGTCAGATATAGTATCGCAGAAACACTTTGCTTTAACTGTCCCACCCTGGGATAATGCGGGAATGCGAAAGTTCCAGTATGCTGCATTGTTCTTCGTTATGCATATAGAAAATGTGTCTGTAACTTCTGCTGTCCCGTCATTTTCAATTGCAAAACTCAAATAATATGGTTCACCGGCGATGAGAGTATCCTCTGAAATAGTGTCAGGATTGACTGAGCAGACCAGAGGCCCACTCCAGCCGGGTGGTGTATAAGGTTTAAGATTTGGCTCGCCCCCCCACTACCAGCAGTAACAAGTATGTAATCAAGTCCAACATCACCACCGCTGGTGTATTGATAGACTGCATACTCAAATCCTATTACGACACTTGAATCCCCATCATAATCGGGGGAGAGGGATAGATAATATCCACCCCAGCTTGAGCCAGTCTGGGATAATGCTGCAGGCACTGTCCATGTTCCGGAAGGGGCACCTCCATCTGTGGAAACGCCGATATATAAAACATCTGCTGTATAACTCCCCTGCCTCAGAAAGAAGAACAGGGTACATCCTTCACACTGAGAGAAGTCAAGTTGCGGGGTCTGGAGGAGTTCGTCTTGCCCATTATAATATGCGTTAGGGTCACAATCTATCCAGGCAACATAGCTCCCATCGTGTCCATTGTTTTCTTTGCGATACCAATGATAGGAAGAATAGGGCCATAGAGAATACTGACTCCATCCAGTGGGAGGGAATGTGGTAGATTCAAAACTCTCCGGCCCAAATATAACCGTGCTTTTGCCAATATCTTTCAGAACTACATCCCCCTTTCCATCAACAGATCTGAATTCAACGAGTTGTGGAGGTTCCTTAACTTTGTAAGATAGAGGAAAATCCGTCATTCTGGTAATTACCGGAATGTCGGAATAAGGTTCTTTAACCTTATGAGAGAAGAAGCCCTGATAGTAGGTAGGAGCAACCTCCTGGTTGCGATAATCTTCTCCCCACATCAATTTAGGACTCAAGAGGAGAAGAAGCCCTGCTATCAATAATCTAACTATATTCTTCATCTTGCATCTCCTGGTATAATACTCATTATACCTGATCCCAGATTTTAGAATACGATTACACAGATTAAAAGTCTATCTTTTTACCTGGCAACTCTTGTTGCTAATCCGTTAGCTAACGGATAACTAACAAACCGACTTTTAGAGCAGATGCCTTTAAATAAGAAAGCACTTGATATTTAAGGTTCAACTCCGATTTAGTTATTTCACCTGCCTGCCGGTAGGCGGGTAAACATGCAAAGAGCAAGAACTCAATGGGACTTGAAACATTGGGTATGTTTTTTAATAAATTCAACCAGCTCTTTCTCAGTATGGAAAAGTAATCTTTCCTGAGACTGGATATGTTGAACTTCACCTACCAGTTCTTTCCCTTTTGGGGTCTTGATAATTCTTACCAGAAAGGAATTCGTTTTTTTCATAATTTTACCTCAGGTGTTAGGTGTCAGGGATCATTTTGGAATGCCAATTGTTAATTGCTAATTTTGCATTGAGTAATTCCCTATCTACTATTATATCATATGGATGTGAATTTTTTGTGAATAATGGGAAGGTAGTGCAGTTATAGTGGAGTTAAGGCGTAAGCCTTTTATGGAGCACTATTACATAGTGCTACCATTATATAAAACCCTTTCCATACGGCCCTACGGCTCGTATGAGATGCTGTGCAACGGGTGAATTCCAAATCCTTACGGATTAACTCGCAAGCTTCAGCTTGCGCAGGTAAAGAATTATGCGAAATTTACGCAACTTATCCCCAGGATCCGCACGGAAAAGTTGCGGCTACCAATTCAAATTATAGTTTCTGCACAGCCTGGGGAGATTGCTCTTACCGATGAGTTATTCTCTCATATATCCCGGTTATCTCTTCATCAGGTTCAACACCGAGTTCATCTTTAAGATAATCACAATATTTTTTATATATCCTTATTGCTTCTGTCCTATTCCCCTTTTTATATTCTAAGAGTATTAGGAGTCTGTATCCATCTTCGCATAATCTGTCTTTAGCAACTGCCTGAATTGCATACTGGATGGCGATATTATATTCGCCTTTCTCGAGGAAAAATTCGGAAACCTTTAATAGTGTTTCCAGATAATTCTCTCGCAATCTCTCTCTTTCGATTGTGCTGTAGTCCTCATATATATCTTCAGGAAGAAGGTCTCCCCTGTAGAGATTTAATGCCTGAAGTCTCATTGTAAGAGCATCGTCTTTTCTCCCAGCCGTCTCATCTGTTTTTGCTTGAAGGAGAATTCTATCAAACTCTTCAGCATCATAGTAATACCCATCCTTTGGATCGAGAGAGATAAGTTCTCCCTCACTCATAAGATAATGTGATACAGCTTCTTCAGGTTCAAGAGAGTGTCTTGCAAGCGAAAGTGCCTTCCTGAAATTGGTATCACCTCTACCTGGAGGTTGTTCGGGCCAGAGAAGCTCCGTTATTACCTCTTTTGGAGCACTTCTATTCCTCTGTAAAAGGAGATATTTGAATATTGCTTTCGCTTTGCTACTTTTCCACGAAACAGGTCTGTCTCCCACATATACCTCAAATCTACCAAGAGAATATATCTTCAGGGGAAGTATAGGCTGTCTCTCTATCTTATTTATTGCATCCTCCACCCATCTGCCTTTTAAGGTTGACAACACCTTCAATGCTCTTCTATCCCCAATATCCGCCAGAATCTCAACTAATTTTCTCTTTACCTTCTCTTTTTGATTTTTGACTACACAAAGTATCGGTTCGACTATATCCCTGCCAAATTCTGAAAGTATATACCCCACGTATTCCTCTTCAATATCGTTAGTAATAGCATCTTCAAGGAGTTCTATGGATATTTTTCTCTCTTTTTTAAGGAAGAGAAAATCATACCCATTACACTTAGCAATACTTATACATCTTGAGAGATGCTTTAGAAATTCTTTACTGCCCTTCCTTTTCGCACATAAGGCAGAATAGAGTTTAATCACTGAAAGCTCATATCTCGCATCCCATTTTTTAAAGAATATATTAGCCTTATCCAATACCTTTTCTGCATTAGCCAGTTTTCCTCCCATCAGATAGACATATCCAAGATTTGCAAGGCTCAGTCCCCTATGGAATTCCTCTTTTAATGATTTTGCTGTGTCGAGGGCAAGTTGAGCAAATCTTAATGCTTTCTTTTCCTTCCCCGTATTCATAAAATACTGACTGTATGAGATATATGATTCTACGAGCATTGCAGGTTCTTTCAAAGAAAGAGCAAGTTTTAATGCCTCCTTGCATAATGCCAGAGATGTCTTATGCTTGCCAAGTGTCCTTTGTATATCTGCCAGTAGAATGAGATGATAACACTCTATCCCGGGGTAACTTATTTCTCTTGCAATTTCCAATCCTTCTTGTAGAGTACCCACTGCCATATCATGTTCTCCTTTTGTCTCGTAAATTCTGGCAAGTGTATAAAGTGCCCTTGATGCCTGTTGTTTATCTTCTGACTCTCTTGCAAGTAGAAGCGAACTTTTTGCAAGTCTTATTCCCTCTTCAAATTGCCCCTTGGCCCAATGGATATTGAGTGCAAGGTGGTGAAGTGTCTTTGACTCCCCAATTTTGTCGCCCGTCTCTCTATAAATGGAGAGTGATTTCTCTGCATACGAAATTGTCTTATCCAGTTCACCGAGGGTTTGGTAACATCCCGATAGAAAGTAGCAGGTATCAGCAATCTCATCCTTATATGTTAATGGAACTTTAGAAAGAATCTCTTCCAAGAGAGATGATGCTTCCTTGTATTTTCCTCTTCTGAAATGTATTATTGCCTCTCCCCACCGTGCTCTTGTCCATCCCTTTATGCCTTTAAGTTTTTTTTTCTGCATTCTTGAAATAGACAAGCGCATCGTTCCATTTGCCCTCTACCTCATATATTCTCGCAATCCAGTAGGTAAGCCAGGGGTCTCTCTTGTCCTGTGGTATTCTCTCTATAAGAGACAGGAGTGTATTGAACTGGCTTTTGTTATATATATCCTCTGCTATTTTTTTCAGGACATTGTTTGCCTTTTTATAAGAGTTTGCCTCAATGTAAAGTTCCACGGCATCCATAAAAAGTTCCCTCTTCTCGTAGGCTTCCGCCCCTCTTGTACAGAGAGTATTTTTTTCAATTCCTTCCTCTTTCAGTCTCTTTTCTAAGAACTCTTTCATAAGATGATGGTATCTGAAAACCTCGCCCTTCTGCCTGAAGGTAAAGAGTTTTTTCTGCTCAAGTGACCTCAAAATGTCAAGTGAGTTATTCAGTAACAATGCCTTATCCAATACAGATGGGATTAATATGGTGAAGACGGAAGACTGAATCAGAAACTTCCTTATTTCTTGTGAGAGATTATCGTAAATCTCTGAGAATAGGTAGTCGTACACACTCTTTTCTGTCTCTGAAAGTCCTTTTATGAGTTTGCTCTTATCCATCCTCTGTGAAAATAGGGTTAGGGCTGTTATCCAGCCTTCTGTAGTCTCCATGACCGTATCCATATCAACATCTTCTTCTCCAAAGAGTTTCTCTGCTTCCTCTTTTGTAAATGCCATATCCTCCATTTTGATCTTCAGAAGTTCCCCTTTTCTTCTTAATTTTGACAGCGAAACTGGGGGCGTTTCTCTTGAGGATATGACAAGATGCAAATTCTCTGGCATCCACCTTAAAAGATACGAGAGGAATTCATTTATTTCTCTGTTCTTTAATACAAGGGGATAGTCATCTATAACAAGGGTGAAATCCTCACAAATTTTTTCTGTAACTTCTGAGATAAATGCATTTTCAATAGGGTGAGTTTTTATTTTGTCCGAAAAATTAAATGCCTTGAGTGTTTTCTCTCCAAATCCTTTGAACTTTTGGGATATCCCATGAACTATGTAGGATATGAATACAGATATATCATTGTCCCTTTCGTCAAGGGAATACCATACAAATGGTTGCTTTAGACCTCGCACAAACTGGGCGAGAAGAGTTGTCTTGCCATAACCTGCGCCTGCAATAATGAGAGTAAGGCGAGTTTTTGTATTTAGCAGTGAAAGAAGCCTCTGTCTCTCTACGATACCTGAGGTAAGAGCAGGTGGAGAGAGTTTTGCCTCTATGAATATGTTGGAAATTTCAGTCATGGGGTCGTTGAGTCGTTGGGTCATAGGATTGTTACTTGTCACTATTTACGCCTTACGCTTCACGCCTTACGATCACATCCCTCAGGTATCTTCCCGTATAGGATTGTTTTTCTTTTGTAATTTTTTCAGGCGATCCTTCTGCAACGATATATCCTCCTTCTTCGCCACCCTCTGGTCCAAGGTCAATAATCCAATCTGCACACTTTATCACTTCCATGTTGTGTTCAATAACAAGAACCGTGTTACCTTTATCCACAAGCCTGTTTAAGACCGAAAGAAGAAGCCTCACATCATCAAAATGTAGTCCTGTTGTGGGTTCGTCCAGAAGGTACAGGGTATTTCCTGTCGCAATCCTTGACAGTTCCTTAGCGAGTTTCACTCTCTGTGCCTCCCCACCTGACAGGCTGGGGGCAGGTTGTCCAAGTTGTATATATCCGAGGCCGACATCATAAAGAAACCCCAGTTTCCTTTTTATTCGTGGAATTGCCTCGAAAAACTTCGTTGCCTCGGTTACTGTCATAGAAAGAACATCTGCTATGGTTATCCCCCTATAACTTACCTCCAGTGTTTCCCGATTGTATCTTTTTCCCTTACATACCTCACAGGGAATATATATATCCGGAAGAAAATGCATTTCAACCTTTATGAGTCCTTCTCCTTCGCATGCTTCACATCTTCCTCCTCTCACATTAAATGAAAACCTACCTGGTTTGTATCCTCGCATCTTTGATTCTGGAAGACTTGCAAACAATTCCCTTATATATGTAAAAACACCTGTATATGTTGCAGGATTTGAGCGAGGAGTTCTGCCTATTGGTGATTGATCTATATTCACGACCTTATCTATAAGTTCAATATTCTCTATTCTCTTATATTCACCCGGGGCAAGGTTTGAGCGATAGAATTGCCTTGCAAGAGCACGGTAGAGTGTTTCGTCTATAAGAGATGACTTTCCGCTACCTGATACGCCTGTGACCACTACGAAGAGCCCGAGTGGTATGTTTACATTTATGCCTTTCAGGTTATTATGTCTTGCGCCACTTATAATCAACCAGCTATCACCAGGGACTCTTCTCTTTTTGGGAATCTCTATTTTTTTTTCCCCTGAAATGTATGCCCCTGTGATTGATTTTTTATTCTTTTGTATATCCTCAGGTGTTCCTGTTGCAACGACCCATCCACCGTGTTCGCCAGCGCCGGGCCCAAGGTCAATCACATAATCAGATTGCAAGATGGTCTCTCTGTCATGTTCCACAACGACAACGGTATTCCCCATATCTCGGAGCCTTTTTAGCGTAGAAAGTAGCCTCACATTATCCCTCTGATGAAGTCCTATTGAGGGCTCGTCAAGTATATATACAACACCAACAAGTCCTGATCCAACCTGCGTTGCGAGTCTCACTCGTTCTTCTTCTCCACCCGAGAGGGTATCTGCCTTCCTTGAGAGTGTGAGATAGGAAAGTCCAACATTAACGAGAAAATCCAATCTCCTCTCAACCTCTCTCACAATAAGTCTTGCAATACTCTCTTCTTTTTCTGTCAAATTTAGATTCTTGAAGAATTCTCTCTCCTCCTTTATCGTTAGTTCCGTAAGATTATGGATATTCAACCCTCTTATCTTTACAAAAAGACTCTCTTTCTTGAGTCTTGCTCCCCCACACTCCTTACAGGGTGTTACAACC
>JAYENM010000266.1:0-1912 GCA_034722095.1 Caldifarciminota bacterium
GTGAGCATTTCCTGTAAGGTATAAGCTGCACCGTAAGACTCCAATGCCCATACTTCCATTTCTCCGAACCTTTGTCCACCGAACTGTGCCTTTCCACCCAAAGGCTGCTGTGTGACCAGTGAATAAGAACCAATAGACCTTGCATGAACTTTATCCTCCACCATATGGTAGAGTTTCATCATATATATATACCCAACAGTAATTTTGTCGTGAAAAGGTTCGCCTGTTCTTCCATCGTAAAGAACAGCTTTGCCGTCTTTTGGCAAAAGCGCCTCTTTCAGCGTATTTTCTATCTCTTCTGTTTTGGCTCCCTCAAATACAGAACAGGCAACAGGTATATCAAGCAATCTGGCTGCCCACCCAAGTTGTGTTTCCAATATCTGACCAACATTCATTCTGGAAGGAACGCCAAGAGGATTAAGAACCATATCAACAGGTGTGCCATCGGAAAGGTGGGGCATATCCTCTTCAGGAACTATTTTTGCAATGGTTCCCTTATTACCATGTCTACCCGATAATTTATCACCTACCATTACGCAACGCCTTTGTCCAATGTAAACCTTTATGACTTTTAATACTCCAGGAGGAAGACTATCCCCTTCAGATGCATTCTTTATATCAAGCTTTTCTTTCGTTTTTAACGTTCTTATTACTTCGTCTTGCTTGGTATTCAACTCCTGAAATTTTCCGTATAGCTTTTTAGCTATACTTTTTTTTGTTATACGAAGGCTATCCAGGACACTATTATTAAGCAGGGGGATCTTTTTTCCCTTCTTGATCTTAACATTTCCCTTCTTATCTTTTATATCTGTTAATGCTATTTTGCCAGTCAAAAGCTCTCTCTTCCTGTTAGTTACAATTTTCTTCAATTCTGTAATTTTATATTGTGTTCTTATATGAATTTCCTTTATCCTGTTTTTTACCTCTTCCTTCGCTATTTTGTCATTAGATTTCTTAGAGAGGACTACTACATCGATTATGGTTCCAGTAACTCCCGGTGGCACCCTAAGAGAAGTATCTTTTACATCGCGTGCCTTTTCTCCAAATATCGCTCTTATCAGTCTTTCTTCTGGGGTAAGTTCTACTTCGCCCTTTGGAGAAACTTTACCAACAAGTATATCATCAGGTTCCACTCTTGCACCTATTCTTATTATTCCATTTGCATCAAGATCCTTAATCGCGTGTTCCGACACATTTGGTATCTCTCTTGTTACCTCCTCGGGACCGAGTTTTGTATCTCTAACCTGCATTTCAAGTTGCTGAATATGTAAAGAGGTGAAACTATCTTCTTTAAGCAATCTCTCTGATATAACTACGGCATCCTCAAAGTTGTAACCCAACCAGGGCATAAAGGCAACGAGAATATTCTTACCCAATGCAAGTTCACCATTCTTTGTAGCTGCTCCATCAACAATAATACTGTCCTTTTTAACCCTATCGCCAACCTTGACTATTGGCATTTGATTTATGCACGTATCCTGATTTGTTCGCCTGAACTTTATAAGATCGTATACATCTAATTCTATAGAAGCACTATCAGGTTCTATTACAATACGATTTGCATCTAAATATGTTACAGCTCCGTCAGTTTTTGCGATTATAGCAGATGCAGAATCCCTGGCAACTTTTTCTTCTAATCCTGTTCCCACGAGCGGAGGATCAGGAAAAAGAAGGGGAACTGCTTGTCTTTGCATATTTGAGCCCATAAGTGCACGGTTTGCATCGTCGTGTTCCAGAAAGGGTATAAGAGCTGCAGATATAGAAACCAATTGTTTCGGAGATATGTCCATATAATCTATTTCATTCACAGGTACGATTGGGTAATGATCTCCTTTCCTTGATAATGTAACCTTCTCAACGAACCGTCCATCTTTATGCAGAGGCGCATTTGCCTGAGCTATCACATAAGGAT
>JAYENM010000267.1:0-1899 GCA_034722095.1 Caldifarciminota bacterium
TTTTTGATTATAGGACAACTACCGGAGCTCCTTATGCAATTAGAGCAGATGGTGCCCTGGACGGCATAAGTCACTCCCTTGAAGTAGTGTGTGGAGCTACGAGGAAGCCCTTTTTTGATAAAACGATGGAGATCGCAGAGGTGGGGATTAGTTTAATTGTAGAAGCTCTACCGAAAGCTATAGATAATCCTGAAGATGGGGATGCAATTGAAAGCCTGGGCCTGGGAACGGATTTGGGTGGATATGCCATAATGGTTGGAGGAACGAACTATGGCCATCTTTTTAGTTTTTCTCTGGTAAGCAAGTTAACCCATGGCAGGGCCTGTGCAATAGCGAACCCATATGTTATAGTGTTCTTTGCCCCAGCTATTGAGCCCCAATTGAAGCTGATTGGCAGGATATTTATTAAGGCAGGGTATATAGATGAGGATATAGAAAAATATAGCGGTAGAAGTTTGGGTATGGTGGTGGCTAAGGGTATGATAAGGCTTTTAGAAAAGATAAAATTTCCCACTACATTTGGTGAAGTTGGCGTGAATGATGAAGATAAAAGAAGGATCTTAACTGCGGCTAAAAATCCTCAATTGTGGAGCAAGTTAGAACAAGCCCCTGTCTCTTTAATTGTTAAGGATTCAGATGGGAATGTAGATAAATACCAAACGGAGGATAACATCGATAGGTATATGGGTAGTTTAATAGATGCAATTATAAGCGGTGATTTTGACAGGATAAAGAATGTTTAACTATTTAGCCACAGATTTACACAGATGAATACAGATAAGCTTAAATACAAAGGAATTACAGATATTATTCTTAAAAGTTTTTATGAAGTTTATAATGAACTTGGTGATGGATTTCTAGAGTCTGTCTATGAAAGTGCCTTATCTATTGTGCTCACTGGATATGGACTGTGTGTAGAAAGACAGAAAGATATTTCTGTCTTTTTTCGGGGTCATATTATCGGAAATTTTAAGACAGATTTGATTGTAAACGAAAAAGTAATTGTTGAGCTAAAAGCAGTTCGTACTCTTGATCCAGCGCATGAAGCTCAATTAATTAATTACTTGAAGGCAACAACTATTGAAGTTGGCTTATTATTGAATTTTGGCAGAAAACCAGAATTTAAGAGATTTGTATATGATAATAAAAGAAAAATATCAGCGTAAATCTGTGGCTTAATTAAAGGTTAAAATGATTACTTCCGGGTGGAAGAATGTTGATTTAGAATATGGGAAGGATTTTTTGGAGGTTAAGGTCCCCCCGTGGTGTGATATATTAAAAATGAAGTCTGTCCCTGCATTAGAAGACCCCCAGGGGCAAATAAAGAATGCCTTATCTAACCCCATAGAAAGTCAATCCATAGAGGATATTGTGGTCTCCTGTAAAAAATCCCCTTCTCAAGTAACCGTCGCCATAGCTGTATCTGATAATACAAGACCTGTTCCATATAATGGGGAAAGAGAGGATGGGATACTTTTGCCACTTTTAAGAAGGTTGGAAAAGGTAGGGGTAAAGACCAAGAATATCAAGATCATAGTGGGGACAGGCACACACCTGCCCACATCTTTTCAATGGAAAAAAGAGGCTTTTGGAGAATTTATAACAAGCAAATATAAAATAGGGGACCATAATTGCACTTCGTCTGATCTTTGTTATTTAGGCAATATAGAAGGAGTTCCTGTTAGGATAAATAGAGAATTTATGGAAGCGGATATCCATATCATTACTGGTTTGGTAGAACCTCATTTTATGGCAGGGGTATCTGGTGGGAGAAAGGCAATTTGTCCCGGTCTTGTGAATATGGAGACTACCTATCTTTTCCATGGTGCTGAGTTTATGGATGATTCCAGGGCTACAAATTTGGTTTTAAAGGATAATCCCTGTCATAACTTCGCCCTG
>JAYENM010000268.1:0-1897 GCA_034722095.1 Caldifarciminota bacterium
GCAGTATTCGTGCCAGAAAAAGTCATACATACACATAACTGCTTCATGTAATCTATAGCGCTGGAGAGCCCTTTCTACATCCCTTATAACTCCGGAAAGCCTCGAAGATATCCATTTATCAGCAAGGTCGGGTTCACAATGTGCTTCTTTATGTTCTTCCTTCAACATCTCAAGCAATCTCTTTGCATTCCATAATTTGTTACAAAAGTTCCGTCCAAGTTCGAATGTCCGTTCCTCTATACGGGGGTCTTGTCCCTCTCCAGCAACTGCAAGTATTGAGAATCTTAGGGCATCTGTGCCATACTGCTCGATTATATCAAGTGGGTCTATTCCATTACCAAGTGATTTTGACATCTTTCTGCCAATCCTGTCTCTCACAGTCCCATGTATATATACATTTCTGAATGGGTAGCTACCTGTAAAGAAGTATCCTGCCATGATCATTCTTGCCACCCAGAAAAAGATTATCTCAGGTCCTGTGACAAGAAGATCTGTTGGATAAAAGTAATTGAATTCAGGTGTCTTTTTTGGCCAACCAAGTGTAGAAAATGGCCATAGCCATGCTGAAAACCATGTATCAAGTACATCGGGGTCTTGAACAAGGTTATCTCCTCCACAATATGGACACTTTTCAGGTTTTTCGGCTGCAACAATAATATTCCCACAACCAATTTTTTTGATTTTCTTGCCCCGCACTAAGCTTCGCTTTGGTGCGGGGTGAAATTTTTGATTTTTGATTTTTTCCTGTTTACAGTAGTAAACAGGAATCTGGTGTCCCCACCAGAGTTGTCTTGAGATACACCAGTCCCTTATATTTTTCATCCAGGCAAGATAAACATTCTTCCATCTCTTTGGATAAAATTTTATTTCTCCCTTCTCAACTGCGTCTATTGCAGGCGCCGCCAGTTCCTTCATCCTGACAAACCATTGTCTTGAAAGATATGGCTCTATTGCTATGTGACACCTGTAACAATGTCCAACAGAATGTTTATATGGCTTCACCTTTTCCAATAATCCTTCCTTTTTTAAGTCCTCTACAATAGCCTCTCTTGCTTCCTCTCTCGAAAGACCTGCATACTTGCCACCATTTTCGTTTATCTTCCCTCTCTTATCCATAATTATAATCTTCTCCAACCCGTTTTTAATACCCATTTCAAAGTCATTCGCATCATGCGCGGGAGTAACCTTGACAACGCCAGTTCCAAATTTGGGGTCAACAAGGGAATCTGCAATAACGGGGATTTCCCTTTCCACAAGTGGTAGTAATATACAAGAACCTATGTATTTCTTATACCTTCCATCATCAGGATGGACTGCCACCGCAGTATCACCCAGCATGGTCTCGGGCCTCGTGGTGGCAACCATAAGATAATCCGGCATCCGGCATCCGGTATCCGGTATCCGGTATTTGATATAATAGAGCTTCCCATTCTCCTCCTCATACTCAACTTCTTCATTGGAAAGCGCCGTTTGGCATCTCGGGCACCAGTTAACAACATAATCTCCTCTGTATATCAATCCCTTCTCGTAGAGTCTCACAAATGCCTCTCTCACAGCGAGAGAGAGGTCGGGGTCAAGAGTGAATTTCGTTCTTCTGAAGTCTGCCGAACATCCAAGTCTCTTTAACTGACCAAGTATATAACTCTTCTTCTCACCTACCCAGTTCCATAACATCTCTAAAAACTTCTCTCTGCCAATATCCTCCTTTGTCTTCCCTTCCGGTAGTTGCTTCTCCACCACAACCTGTGTTGCTATAGAGGCATGGTCAACGCCCGGAACCCACAATGCCTCATATCCCTGTATCCTCTTCCACCTTATATAAATATCTTGTATTGTGATGTTCAGGGCATGCCCGAGATGGAGTATGTCTGTAACATTAGGAGGAGGCATAGAGATG
>JAYENM010000269.1:0-1895 GCA_034722095.1 Caldifarciminota bacterium
TATGTCCACCTTTTGCCTTCATCATGGTGATAAAACTTCGGCACATATTAAGAAGAACACCATAAAAATCTATTTTCATGAGCTCATCAAATGTCTCATATGGAATCTGTTCAAAATAGCCAGGGTGAGTTATACCGGCACTATTTATAATGACATCTGGTGCGCCGTAGGATTTTTGATATACCCCTGCCCAATCTTCAACCTCGGTGTGATTGGAGACATCAACTCTTGTATAAGAAATCTTCTGGTTAGCATCTATGGCAGAAGAGGATATTTCCGTTACCGCCCTTTTTAGCATATCCTCTCGTCTTGCTAAGATAGTTATATTTGCCCCTTTAGTGGCAAATATCCTGGCTGCAGATTTACCTATGCCACTGGACCCACCGGTAACAATCACATTTTTACCTTTAAATTCCATTAGCTACCCTCCCGACTACGAAAACTCACCTTTGATTTTTAATATCTTAATGTATAGAGCATTTAGAGGCAACTTAAGAGCTTGTCTTGCTTTTTGTAATTTCACTCCCTATAATGAGTATATACTCACTATTTGGAGTTATGTTTAATGTTTAATCTACATATTATTGCCACAGTTAATCAGAAAGTCCTGAGCTTTCTCGCCAAGTTTTCAGATAAAGAGTTCTATGAGAGGCAAATCGCTCGTAAAATTGGCATAGCTTATGGCTCAGCAAACCGCGCCCTGAATGACCTGTATTCCACCGGCGCTATAAAGCGGAGACAGGAAGGAAAAATGTATTTCTACTCCGCTGACCTCTCCAACGCAGCCATTACTGAGCTCAAGAAACTGATAAACATTATGCTTATTGAGCCATTGACGCAAGAACTTAAGAATATATCCAGCAGGATAGTGCTTTACGGGAGTTGTGCCCAGGGAACCGACACCTCCCAGAGTGATTTAGATTTATTCATCATATCAGATGACAGGGAAAAGGTAATGCAGATGATCAATAGCTTCAGCTTTCCACAAGGATTTGAGGATATTCATATTCAGCCGGTAATTAAGAGCCCTGTTGAACTTCTGGAGGCAGGGGAATCTGAACAAGCTTTCCTTGCCGAAGTAGAGCAGGGTATCACCTTATGGGAAAAGGCAGCCAATGAACCAGGACTTTAAGCAATGTCTTGAGAGCAATAAAATCATCGCTTTCTCGAGGGGCAAGGAATTAGTTGGTAAGGAGCTCTCAATTGCCCAAAACGACTTGTCAGATGCCAAAGCAGGTTTTGAGAATCAGCGATACAAATGGTCAACCATCCAGGCTTACTATGCTATGTTCCACGCCGCTAGAGCGCTTATCTATTCCCGAGGCTACCGTGAAAAGAGCCATTACTGTCTCGCCATAGCGTTACGAGCGTTATTCGCAGATGAAGGTCTAGTGGAGTCCCAATCAGTACGTGATTTCTTTAATGCTATGAATCTTCGTGAAGCAGCTGATTATGAGGCTAAGTTCTCTGAATCACGGGCTAAAGCGGTTATCGACTCTGCCGAGAGATTCATCGAAAAGGCAGCTACAATCCTGAACGTCGAAGAGTAACACTTTGCTACAGCGTCAAATTCGCAGGGGCTTCGACGCTAAATTGAACACTTAAAGTGCGGATAAATACTCACGCCAATCACGGCTTTCCGCGGCTGAACAAAGCGATGATTTGTTAAATGCTATGGTAAACGGACAGGACAAATCTTAAAAGATGCCATAGTAACTGCACGGACAAGGGTTTCATAGCTGTGGCGCTGATTCGCCATGGCACTCCCATCCGCTGAAACAATTCGTCATTTTGTTACTACTTAGGCTACAAAAAGACATATCGCACTGCAGTAAGCAATAAGTCATGTCGTTAGTGTTAAGCAAAGCTCCTCGGATTTGGTCATGGCAATCTTT
>JAYENM010000270.1:0-1882 GCA_034722095.1 Caldifarciminota bacterium
TTTGCACAGCATTCTTCGAAGCTTCGTTTCTTTTGGGCCCGCCCCGTGGAATAGCTATTATTCTGTTGGGGAAACTCCGTGTAATAGGGTATATTCCACGGGGCAAGCAAAAGAAATGAAGAATAAAAACAATATACTCCAGTACAAGTTTAGAACTAAGAACTTTTACACTCATCATATAATGTAACAATTTTCATCACAACACTTCGGGACAACGTCTAAAATTTTGCCTGGATAGGAAATCAAGTCGGCATTCTTCTCCTGCTCTTCCTGTCTACCGTCTCCTCTCCCATTTTTCTCACTCTGATTAATGCAACCTCGAGCCTTATAAATTCCTCTGTCTTGCGGTTTAATTTATCAATATCAATGTTAAATCTCTGGGCAACTATCTCCACGATGGGTAATGGTTCTGGGTTTGCCTTTTTCCAGACATCACGAAGTTCCCTTAAAAAAATATTTGTGGTCACAGGCCCAATGCCCTTAAAAGATCGTAAGATTGATTCTAATTCATTATTATTCTTTGCGGTTTTATGGATTGTTGTTAATGGCTCTTCCCCGTATCCCGTCAAGAGGTCTTTGCTTATCTCAAGTAATTTGGTTGCAGTGCTGAAATCATATCGCACATATCCACCAGTGTCAAGTATCTTAACAAGCCTATCCCATCCTGCTGCAAGAATAACTTTTGGAGTCAAGACCCCTGCCCTTTCAAATTCCCGGTATGTCTTCACTGCGATATTCTCACTAATTCTCTTTCCGAAAAGTAGGGATGCCAAAAACCATTTGAATATCTCTTCTTCATCTCCGTTTTTGATATTTATGCCAAGTTGTTCTGAGTAGAGATTACCGTGTTCTGAAATCAATTGCTTAATAGTTGTGGCAATTTTTTCTAATGACATTTCAAGTCCAGTTTTTTAAACCTTTCGATTTTCCCGGCAACTCAGGTCAGCGCCCTTCTTTTGGTTCTCCTGTCACCGATGAATATTATTCAGATTGAGATTTTTCCCATCTTCGGCTTTACCAATCTTTCAAAATCCTTGTATGTCAATCTGATCAGTTCTGTATGGGACCCAGCATTAAATACGATCTCCTCATCTTCCGATAAACTTTCATCCACAAAAACTTCCATTCCATAGAGATTTCCAAAGGGTGGCATAGCACCAACATCACACTCCGGAAACAGGTCTTTAAATTCTTGCTCACTGGCAAGTTCAATCTTGCTCGCTCCAGTGATCTTTTTTAAAAGATCAAAATTCACCCTTTGGGAAGCAGGAAGAACAGCCATAGCCATCTTACCGTCAACTTTAATGATTACTGTTTTGGCTAATTCCTTTCCCGGGATGTGAGCAGAGCCTGCAATTTCTGGGGCAGTATATGCAGGTGAATGCTTGATGGTCACATATTTAACTTTGTTACTGTCCAGAAAATCCTTTAATTTTTTCACTGGCATAACAACCTCCTTTAAATTGATTCCTTATCAATTAAGAACTCACCAACAGAATAGATACAATAATTTATCTATTACATACAACCCCTTTTTAATCTACCAGTTATTGTCAAAAAAACTACCATAGAGAGCGATAAATTAGTGAATTAGGTTAATTCAGTTAATTTATTCAAATTAACTTAATCACTCAATTAACTTAATCTCTTAATCACTTTTTCTCTGTGAACTCTGTGGTTAAAAAGGTTGTAGGCACGCCTGCCTGCTGATTCCTTCAAATCTACTTCTCGATAAAAGGACCAAGTTTTGAATAAAAAATCCCTCAGAATACACTCTGTAATTGCGGCAATGGTGGGTTAAATGAATTGAAATATACTATACCTCAAATATATTCTGGATAAATCTTACTACATTATAATCAAAAAATAGCATTTTGTCAAG
>JAYENM010000271.1:0-1880 GCA_034722095.1 Caldifarciminota bacterium
TTATAATCTTCCATTTCCTGAACGAATAGAAATCCCAGTGTCTGAGAATAGAAAGATAGCGGATAAAAAAATGTTAATCGCGGACAACGGATTATTAATGCACTTAGAAGACATAAGAGGTACTGAGTTTTCTCAAAAAGATATGAAAGCCAAATATGAACCTCTTTATCATACTATGAAATTTTTAGGTTTTAAAGTTGCTCTTGGTGCCGAAGAACAGGAAGGTTTATTCGGCGAGGAGATAGAAACAAATGAAGGAAACTATTATAAGTCTTTAGCTACGATACTCTTAGCAAGACTTAATGAGAAAAAACAGAAAAAATACATTTTTTCACGCAATCTATTGGAAAAAGCTCCCAGTGTGACTATAAAAATAGTTGGTGACTCAGCTGGGAGAAGATACATACCCGAAGGTCTCATAAAATGTTTGTTTAAGTCCATGATAAAAGCAAAAATAGTAATAGCAAGATAGGACTTCACAAAACTAAAGGTCTTTGAAATCTGCGGGGTTATGGAATCCCTTGCGAGACAACGGATTACGATAGCACTCATTTCTAGAGAACTTGGCTGAATTTTGCTTCAAATTCATAATGCATTGATACACAAGAACTTACAAGGTGGAGGTGAAATCAAAAAGAGGTGTGCTTGTAATCCTATACATAATAAGGGATTACTAATTCTGTGAAAGGCTGTAATAGCAAAAGAGGGTATTTAGAAATAGGTAGTTTTTCATCTAAAAAGGTTCTTTGAGTAGATTTTTTAGAAGAGAACCTTTCGCTCTTTGAAATTCAAGGATGTAAAAGAACTAAACTTGTGTAATTTTGGTAGAAAGCGCGTACTTCCCCCTACAAATGGGTCTTGTGGCTTTGTTTCTCATTAAGTGGTTGCTATTCCCACCCCGCCTTTGGCGGGGCAGGTTTTTAATCTTCCCTGAAGAAGGAAATCCTTAATCCGTTTTAGAAGAAGGGCAATTATGCTCAAAAAGGCATGAATTGATGTAGATACGATACCTCTTACCTTTGGCCTTTCAAGTAGATGCTGACCTTTAAGTTCTGAGAATGACCTTTCTACGGAGGTCCGAAGATTGTAGAAAAGATTCCATACCTCTGAGTCCCGTGAAATACCAGCGTATTGTCTGATATCACAGGTTGGATAGACATAGAAAGTTCTCCCATGACCTTTAAGAGGCTTACATTTAGAGGACAACGGGCAGTTCTTGTGTTTACAAAGTATCTTCTGACGATTGTTTCTTTTAGATTCTTTCCCATCTTTTGCGAGTTTGAAATTCGTAGCCGGGCAAAAGAAATTACTTCCTATTTGAATGAGATCTGAACCAGCAGTTGGCACTTTGAGTACACTAAAAAGATCAGGGTTTCCAGACTTAGGTTTTTTACCACGCTTATTTAAGTCTATAATTGGGATTATACTCGTGTTAACACAGGTCTGATAATTGTCATACGAATCATAGGCGGCGTCCATACTTGCAGTCTCTGGCGAAACAAGTTCCTTTACACCCTTAATGAGTGGTTTTGCATAAGGACTGTCTGCTTTATTGCCTGGGGTGACAATAGCATCTATTGGCAGTTGCGTTTCCGTATCTACTACGAGATGAATTTTATATCCAAAGAAGTAATAATTCTCGTGCTTACATCCCCACTGAGCATCAGGATCAGACTGTTTCTTGGGATTGGAATAGGCAAATATATGGGAGGAATCGATGGCTATGTTTTTACCACTTATTACACCAACAGCAACAAGTTGAGCTATGAGTGTTCGCATAATTTTGTAGAATGTATCATTTTGATTTGTGGTTAGAGAATGTTCCAGCTGATGGGGTATTGCCGTCATAAAATCCACATAGAAACTGAAGACGGGTATCA
>JAYENM010000272.1:0-1577 GCA_034722095.1 Caldifarciminota bacterium
CAACTTTTCCGTGCGGATCCTGGGGATCCGTGCGGATCCTGAGGATAAGTTGCGCAAATTGAATCCAGAACAGCATCTTCTATTCGCTTGTAGGGGTTTAATGCATTAAACCCCTACAGCTGCGGCTACCAGGTCCCTACTTTCTGCACAGCCTGTACTGCCTGCCTACCGCAGGCAGGCACTCCGGGGGAAAAATGGAGTGCATCGGCTTGCCGATGCAAAATGCGACTTATGTTATTTGATACAGCGATAGCTATACTTCAAGGATATTCGATACAAATAAAAGGCCAAAGATACCCGTGAAAACACCGAGTATGATAAGAATCAGTATAATCAATTTTCCCCAGTCCTGTGCCTTTATACTGCCCGTAAGCACAGGTTCTTTTGAGAGGTAGGCAGATGCGGCATACAATTCTTCACCTATAATTGTATAGTCGCATGCAGTGACAAAGAAGGGCAATTGCGTTACTGAATCAGTACCTGCTATTTGAACTGCACCCGTCATATTTCCTGTCTCTGCCAAAAGGAGTGACTCTGCCCAGAACATCCCCAAAAAAAGGTTTGTTGCTGGTTTTTCCCTCATCATTATTCCATCAACGGCGGCAGCGTAGGCAAATTGGCTGTCTGTAACAAAAAATACATTATCTTCATTAAAGGCATCCGGCCGACCTGCCTCCATAAATCCCTCTTTTGTGACCTGTCTTGCTACCATATATACTATAGCATCTGCAATAGGAACAATAAGTGGTATATCGTATTCTGCTACTTTCTTTGCAACCCTCTGGAGTATATTAATTGACGCAATAGTAGCAACATCAGACATAGTTGAAAGTCCTGGTACATACAGAACTGGTCTGCCCATTTCGGTTGCCCTACCAACTGCCTCATCAAGCGCGTCAAGCCCTGTAATCTTCCTTATAAACAATCCCTTGCCCTTTCTTGCTGTGCTTACAAAGTATAATAGGATGCATACAAATATTACGACTGCGATTAGCGTGTTTATCTTACCTCTATTAAACCACTGGTAAGATGCTATTGCAGGATATGAGGTATCTGAGAAGTCTGTATAAGAAAACTCTTTGGTGCGTCCCCTTATTTTATAATAGTATTCTTTGCCATTTTCTATATCCTGTAAGTCTCTATAGACATTTAATCCTCTCGCAACATAGCCGACCGTATAAAAACCTGAGTCAGGGAGTTCACTTCTCCATATCTCATAACCTGCAAGCAGAGAATCCTCTGCTGCAATTTTCCACTCAATGGTTATTGAACCTCCTGCATCGTTTGGTGTATCATATGCTCTTACATCTGAAGGAGGGGCAATGGATAATAACAGTAATATAATCTCCATAGATATCTCTATTGTTAGAATCTGTCGGTCTAAATAATATCACTTTTTTTATGAAAAGTCAAGTAAAAAATAAACACGAATTATACAAATTTATTGAATAACACGAATATTGTCAAAAATGGTGATTATAAAACATTCGACACCCAAAAGTGCCTATACCACGCTGTATCCTCATTCCGTGTTTCTCGTCTTCATTTCTTTTGCTTGCCCCGTGGAATATACCCTA
>JAYENM010000272.1:1587-9575 GCA_034722095.1 Caldifarciminota bacterium
AGAAACGAAGCTTCGAAGAATGCTGTGCAAAAGAAAAGGGCACCCTGTGGGAAAGGTCTCCTGACCTTGACTCTGCCCGCAATTGTATTATCGGCATCAGGCCATACGGCTTGTACGAGAGATGCCTTCCACAAATACATCTTGCAATCTGCCTAAAAAACATAATGGGGATTAAACCTGTGCGCTATTATTTTTAACCAGTTAGTGTCAAAACTTTTATAGTTGCCTTAAAATTAACGGAGAAAGATTTGTGTAATTTGTTCCATTTGTGTGCATTTGTGGTATAATTTCTTGTAAAAAATAAACACGAATTACACAAAAAACGCAAAAAATCATCCAGGAGAGAGGGAGCCCCATTTCTCCTTGTTTTTATTAGGTAGGGGATAAGGAGAGAGAGAATAGGGAGAAATCTGGGATAAAAAACTTGACATATTATAAAAATTGTGATATACTTATGATGATGATTAGAATAGGTATAGATGCAATGGGTGGGGATAATGCCCCCGGAGTTATGTTTGATGCTGTGTCTGAACTTGTAGGTACAGTGGACGATGTCCAATTTGTACTTATAGGGAAGAAGGACATATTAGAGGAAAAATTGCCAGAGGTAGTAGAGATTGTTGATGCGCCGGAGGTGATTGAAGCAGATGAACTTCCATCTATTGCCTTCAGAAGCAAGAAAAAATCGTCCATTGCTGTTGGAATTGAGTTGCAGAAAAAGGGCGAAATAGATGCCTTTATCAGCGCTGGTAATACAGGCGCTTTTATTGCGTTTGCTACTCTTGGGCTTGGGAGGCTGAAAAATGTGAAAAAAGCGGGACTTGCGACCTTCTTTCCTACAAAAGACAGAAGGTTTTTGGTTATTGATGTTGGAGCTAATGCAGATGCAAAACCAGAACATCTCTTGCAGTATGGTATTATGGGAAGCATATATACTGAAGAGGTAATGAGGGTGCGTTCACCGAGGGTTGGAATACTTTCTATTGGTGAAGAAGAAATAAAAGGCAGTACCACGATAAAAGAGGCAGGGCAACTTCTGAAATCTGCAGATATCAATTTTGTAGGAAATATAGAAGGTCATATGGTACTTAGAGATGTATGCGATGTCCTCGTGTGCGACGGATTTGTTGGGAATTCCCTTTTGAAATTTGGCGAAGGTGTAGTAACCCTCATTATGGAATTGCTAGAAGAAGGTATGGACAGTTCTCTGAAAGCAAAGTTGGGTGGATTGCTCATGCGAGATACGCTATATGGAATAGTGAGAAGAATGAATTACGATGAGATTGGAGGAGCAATAATTCTGGGCGTTAAAGGTATAAATATTGTATGTCATGGTAGATCAGGTAAACAGGCAATAAAGAACGCCCTTCAGCTTGCGATAGAATGCAAAAGACATGATATAAACCATATCATTGAACAGAAATTGGGGGGTAAACCAATAATAACAAGGATAGGCTATGAAACTCGTAAAACCTGATGAAATGAGAGAAATAGATAAAAGGGCTATTGAAGAGGTAGGCATTTCCAGTATTGTTCTTATGGAGAATGCGGGGAGAGGAACAGTTGATGAGATAGAGAAGGAATTTGGCTCTGTTGCATCCAAAAAGATAGTTGTAGTGTGTGGAAAGGGAAACAATGGGGGAGACGGTTTTGTTATTGCGAGGTGGCTTATAAAGAGAAAAGCGGGTGTTACGGTTTTTCTGATTGGTAAAGAAAAGGATATAAGTGGAGATGCCCGTATCAACTTAGAGATTCTTCTCAAGATGGATACTGAGATAAAAGAGATTATTAATAAAGACGGACTTTTGCTCTTGAGTAAATCACTTAATAATGCAGATATTGTTGTGGATGCGATATTCGGCACAGGATTCAAGGGCGATATTAAGGGCTTAACGGCCCATATCGTTGACCTTATTAATGAAGGCAATATCCCTGTTGTCTCTGTGGATGTCCCATCAGGCCTCAATGCAGAGTGTGGAAGCGTTGAAAATGTGTGCGTAAAGGCGACTCTTACCTGCACTATGTGTCTCCCCAAAAGAGGTCTTTATCTGTATCCAGGAAGATTGTATCGTGGCAAACTACAAGTAATAGATATTGGCACTCCACACTCCTTGTTTAATAATGTGGCGGTTGAATTGACAAATATATCCCTTGCGAGCGCAATTTTACCACAGAGACCCCCGTATGGACATAAAGGAACATTTGGAAAAGTGCTTGTTCTTGCTGGTTCCCCGGGATTAACAGGTGCTGCTACCCTTGCTTCTCTCTCAGCCCTAAAAAGTGGTGCAGGACTTGTCTATCTTGGTGTTCCATACAGTCTCAATAATGTACTTGAAGCAAAGGCAACCGAGGTGGTAACAATTCCCCTACCTGAAACCTCAGCACATACAATAAGTAGTTCAGCAATGGGTATCCTTGAAGCGTACATTGAGGGAATTGATGTAATAGCTATAGGACCGGGCGTGGGAGTACATACTGATACGAGAAAGCTTATGCTTGAAATAATGGAAACTGCAAATTTACCTGTGATAATAGACGCAGATGGAATAAATAATCTTGACAGAAGTGATTTTGGAAATAACCATTCTCCGCTTGTTCTTACGCCACATCCTGGAGAGTTATCAAGGCTCATAAGAGAAAGCATAGATTACATAGACAAAAACAGGATAGATGTGGCAATCAACCTTGCAAGAGAGTGGAATGTTGTTCTTGTACTAAAGGGTGCTCCAACGGTCATAGCATCACCTGATGGAAGATGTTATCTAAATACCACTGGCAACTCAGCACTTGCAACTGCAGGTTCAGGGGATGTATTAACCGGTGTAATCGCAGGTTTGTGTGCACAAAGAACAGATCTCTTACAATCTGCTGTTCTTGGTGTGTATATCCATGGATTGTCGGGTGACCTTGCCGCAGAAGAGAAGACTGAGTATAGCGTTATTGCCGGAGATGTAATGGAAAACATTCCCGAGGCAATAAAGAGGATTGCAGACAAAAGGAAAAAGGATATATGATAGATATGCATGCCCATATAAATGACCCTGATTTTGACGATGTTCGTTCTCACCCTATCAAAGCTTTCCGAGATAACACAACTACCCCAAAAAGAGATAGAAGATATAACAGATAACAATGTGAGAAAGGTATTCGGTATATAAGAAGTAGTAATGAACATAAAACTTACAATAGAATACGATGGTACAGATTTTTTTGGTTTTGAGATTCAACCAAGAAAACGGACTGTAAGGGGTGAAATTGAATCTGCTATTTGTCAGATTACAGGGGAAGAGGTAAAAGTTTATTGTGCGGGTAGAACCGACAAGGGTGTTCATGCAATGGCACAGATTGTCAACTTCCATACAGACTCAAGGCTTTCTCCGGGCGAGTTAAAGAGGGCAATTAATGCGAATCTGCCAAAAGATATCTATGTGAAGGATGCTGTTCGGGTGTCAGATGATTTTCACGCAAGGTATTCAGCAAAGAGAAAGATTTATCTTTACAAGATGCTTATAGGAAAGTCACCAATAAGAAGAAATTATATGTGGGAGTATAGATTTAGGACGAATATCGATGCCTTGAGAGAAATACTCCCAGTTTTCTGCGGAAGGCATAATTTCAAAAGATTTGCAAAAAGGGATGAGGGCATATGTGATATAATGAGGTTTGATATACGGGAAATAGAAGACGAAATCCAACTCGAGATAGAAGGAGATAGATTTCTGCATAAACAGGTGAGAATGATGATTGGAACAGCCCTGCTTTTTACAAGGGGTAAGATAGATAGAAAAACAATCATTTGTATGCTGAACGGAGGGGAGGGGATACCCGCGCTTGCGCCCGCAAGTGGTCTCTACCTGAAAGAGATTATTTATTAGAACCTCTTCCGCACGGCATTTTCCCATTTTTTAAAATTTTTTTCAAAAAAACTTGACAAAAGAGAAAAAAAATGGTATAATCTTATTGTGCAATGCACAATAACATGAAACTTATAAAAAGATATAAGAATCGTAGATTATACGATACAGATATAAAGTCTGCTATTACACTCTCTGATATTGCTCATCTTATCAGGGATGAAAAGGAATTTAGAGTTGTTGAGAGTGAGACGGGGGAGGATATAACAGGAACTACTGTAATTCAGGTACTTTTGAATGTGGAGAAACGTGCTAGAAACCTTGGAAAGGTGGTTACCTCAATTGGTAAGACTACCGGGAAAAAGACGGGCGAAATCGTGAATTTGATAATCGAGCACATAAGGTCTATGCTCAGTGTGATGGAGAGAAATCCCGATTCAAAGACAGTAAGCAGTAAGCAGTAAGCAGTAAGCAGTAAGCAGTACGCAGTGATCGGTAAGCGGTCTATGGTCTTCTGTCTGCGGTCTTCTGTCTTACGTTCATTTTTTGCATTTTAATTTTTGACGTTGTCCCAAAGTTACGTGATGACAAAAAAATAGCAAAGTAAAGCTATCTGTTATCAGCAGTGGCAAGCCACTGCACTCCAAAAGCTATTAAGAAGAAGATGGAGTGCAAAAGCTTGCTTTTGCAAATATGATAATGCATTGCTTGATTTGAAACCTACTTCGTTTGATGAATTCCGGTTAATAAATTATCCTATTGAAATGTAACTTGTTGACATTCAGTATAGATGGCTTTAACGACATCACGTAACTTTGGGACATTCCCTAATTTTTAATATTTGATTTAACATCGGGGGGGATATATGTGGGTAATATCAAAAAGAAGATTTGATGTAACAAAATTGAGGTTTCTTCTGGAGAACGCCCTGTCCACAAAGCTTATAAGAACAGCGATGGAGACTAACGAAACAGGGAAGACTAATCTTGAGAGTCTGCTTGACAGCTATAGTGAAAAAACAAAACTTTCTCCAGTCCAGAGGATGAAACTGTATCCAATTATAAAGGTGCTTGATATTGTAAAGAAATCATTTGGAAGGGATACAGAGACATTCAAAAAGGATTTAAAAGACCCTGTAATAAGAAAAATTATCTTGAATTCGTTCAATTCATTGCTCACCTATGGACTTTCTACCCCTCAGAATTTCCATATGCCACTTATGGCTGTCTGGAATTATACAAATAATTGCAACCTGCGCTGTAAGCATTGCTATCAGAATGCAGGACCGGGTGGTGAAAAAAGAGATGAACTGAGTACAGAGGAAAAGATGAGGGTCGTTGATGAACTGCACCAAAATAATGTAGTCACCATTTATTTTTCTGGAGGTGAGCCACTAGTTGCGCCAGATTTTTTTGATATTGCTGAATATGCAAAGAAAAAAGGATTTTATCTCTGTATCGCCACAAATGGTACACTTATGACCGAAAAGAATGTCGAACGGATCAAGAACATTGGGTTTGGATACATTGCTGCGAGTCTTGACGCATCAACTCCTGAAAAACACGATGCATTCAGGGGGGTACCGGGCATGTGGGAAAGAAGCTGTGAGGGTATAAGAAGACTTGTTGATGCAGGCGTTACAACCTGTATTCAGTTTACATTGACAAAAGAGAATTTTGACGAACTTCCAAAGATGTTCGATTTACGAGAGAAACTGGGAGCATACAAGGTTATTGTGTATAACTACATACCCTGTGGCAGGGCGGGCTTTGAAAATGACCCTACCCCTGAACAGAAGGAAGAGGCATTAAGAATTATGTATGAAAAAATAGATGCAGGCTATCATGTGGTGGCAGCAACCGCCCCTCAACTTGGTAGATACTGTAAAGAGAGAAATGCGAGTTCTATGATAATTGCCCATTATGCAGATGTAAAGAGTAAGGAACTCTCAACCATTTCGGATATAGTGGGTGGTTGTGGCGCAGGCAGGGTATACTGTGCGGTCCAGCCCGATGGGCTTGTTACCCCTTGTGTATATATGCCACATCTTGTAGCAGGGGACTTAAGAAAACAATCCTTCAAAGAAATATGGCAGGAGTCTCCGTTGATGGTTTCTCTGAGGGATAAAAGTGACCTGAAAGAGGCGTGTAGGTCCTGTGAATACAATGGAGTATGTGGAGGATGCAGGGCAAGAGCATATGAATACACAGGAGATTTAATGGGGCCCGACCCCGGATGTATAAAAAATAAAGAGATATACTATTCACTCATTGAAGAACTGACAAAGGGTGAAAAGAAACAAAAGAGGGCATAAATAAAGAAAAGGGCTTTGGGCAAGGACTAAATTCTATAGTGCGCTTGCTACCAAATCACCCATCTTGCAGGTTCCTACCAACTTCATCCCAGACTGATAGACATCTTGAGTGCGATATCCGTCTGATAGGACTTTTGAAACTGCTATTTCAATTGCCTCTGCTTCTCTCAAAAGACCAAAGGAGTAGCGGAGCATCATTGCAGTTGATAAAATCGTCGCCAGTGGATTTGCCTTGTTTCCCCCAGCTATATCTGGAGCACTGCCATGTACCGGTTCATAAAGTCCAATCTTATTTCCGAGACTGGCCGAGGGTAAAAGGCCTATTGAACCAACCAGCATCGCTGCCTCATCGCTTAAGATGTCCCCGAAGAGATTTCCAGTAACTATTACATCAAACTGCTTTGGGTTGCGTATCAACTGCATCGCACAATTATCTACATAAAGATGATTTAACTCCACATCAGGATAATCGGATGCCAATTTGGTAATTACCCGGCGCCAAAGTTCTGAAGTTTTCAATACATTGGCCTTATCAACAGAAGTTAATTTTTTTCTCCGCCTATGTGCATAATTAAAGGCTAACCGTCCAATTCTTTCAATCTCAAAGCTTGTGTAGACCATCGTATCAAAGCCCCTTTCTCCTTCTGGAGAATCTTCTCGACCTCTCGGCTCACCGAAATAGATACCGCCAGTTAACTCACGCACTATTGTTAAATCTATTCCCTCTACCACTTCTTTTTTTAAAGAAGAAGCATTAGCTAATTCGGGGAACACTTTAACTGGCCGGATATTGGCAAAAAGCCCCAGTTTTTGTCGGAGTTGGAGTAAGCCGCGTTCAGGTCTAATCGCATAGTCTAACTTTTCCCACTTTGGTCCTCCAACTGCGCCTAAAAGCACAGCATCGCTATTCTGACAAATAGCCAAGGTCTCCGGGGGTAAGGGCAACCCCGTTCGTTCGATAGCGGCTCCACCGATTAATCCTTCCTTAAAGTTAAAATTCAAAGCGAATTTTTTCGACAATTTTCCCAAGACTTTCCTGGCCTCTATTATCACCTCAGGACCTATTCCATCCCCGGCTAAAACGGCAACTTTGTACATTTTTTATCTCTCCCCCGTAGCCTAATTTCTAAATAGTTGAGCAATCCTCCAGCCTCGATTATATCTCTGATAAACTGTGGAACTGGAGTGAATTGGTATTTCTCATTTTTGGTAATATTTATGATTAAACCAGATTTCAAATCGATTCTAATCAGGTCTCCATCCTCGACTTTACCTGAGATACCAGGACATTCAATAGCTAAAAATCCATTATTGATAACGTTACGAAAAAATATTCTAGCGAAACTCTCGGCAATTATGCCTTCAATTTTCGTACCTCTTAAAGCCCACAGGGCATGCTCGCGGCTGGACCCACAGCCAAAATTAGCTCCCCCGACAATGAAATCTCCAGGACGAACCCTTTTGACAAATTCTGGATCGATATCTTCCATTGCATGTTTTGCCAGCTCTTTCTCGTTATCCATGGTTAAATATCTTGCAGGGATAATTTCATCTGTATTGATGTGATCCCGCTTATAGACATGTGCTTTTCCTTGCATTTAAATAACCTCTCTTGGATCTTGAATGATTCCTGTAATTGCCGAAGCAGCCACCGTTGCTGGACTGGCTAAATAGACCTCACTTTTAGGATGACCCATCCGACCAACAAAGTTACGATTGGTACTTGCAATACATCGCTCTCCTTCAGCTAATACCCCCATATGCCCGCCTAAACAGGCTCCACAGGTTGGGGTTGAGATAACCCAACCACTATCATAGAA
>JAYENM010000273.1:0-9533 GCA_034722095.1 Caldifarciminota bacterium
GTATCAATAATCAAAGACTGTTCTCTCAATAATGCCCCTCCCAGTTCACCGGTTGAGTAGATATTATCACAAATCTTCGTATGTTTTTGCACTGAAATAAATCTCGCCCCCGTCTTTTTTATTCTGTTTTTGAAATCCCCAGGAAAGGATGCGGGTAGATAGACAACAATATCTTTATTCTGCTCGAGAAGGCTCCATAAACCACCTACATGGTCTGCATGAATATGGGAAAGGACCACGATGTCAATATTCTTTGAGTCGATTTTCAACTTTCTCATATTATCAAGTAAGATTGAGCCTATCCCACCCGTATCAAATAGAAGACTTTTGTCTTTCAAGTCAATAAGACAGGAAAAGCCCCAGGCAGTGGTCAAATTTTCGTTATATGGGACATTGTTGTAAACTATAGTAAACACGAGACTATCCTCAATGGACTGAAAAAGAAGTGAAAGTAAGAATAGATAAATCATTTTTTATGTTTTTAAACCGCAGAGAACGCGGAGAACACAGAGAACCTAAAATTAAAGATAAAACCACAAAGACACAAAGGGCACAAAGATCACAAAGAAAAATAAATAAAAAATAAAATCTTAGTGTCTCTCTTGGTGTCTTTGTGTCTTAGTGGTGAACTCTTTTTAATAAATGTCGTGGAGTTTTGCTCCTTGATAAGAATCTCTTCTTACGAGTTCTTTATCTATACAGGATAGGATCTCGTGTTTCTTGAGATTCCACCTTGGAGAGACAAGGATACTTTCATCTAAGACATCACCCAACAGGCGCTGAATAACCACATTTTGAGGCAGTAATTCAATTACATCCACAGCAAGAGATAAGTACTCATTAAACGAGAGGGTATTAAACTTTCCCTCCCTGTAGTCCTCTGCCATCTTTGTATTCTCTATCACCTGAAGGTGGTGAATTTTCACTCCGTTAATTGGTAGATGTGATAGTATCCTTACAGTTTCAAGCATATCCTCCCTCGTCTCACCAGGTAGACCAAGAATGATATGGACACAGATAAGTATATTTCTATTCTGGGTTCTGTAAACCGCATCTTCAAACTGCGCAAAATTATGCCCGCGATTTATGAGACGAAGGGTTCTATCGTGGGCTGATTGTAACCCATACTCAATCCAGATATGGTATTTCTCTGTGTAGGATTCAAGAAGGGAGAGCACCTCATCTGGTACACAGTCAGGTCTTGTGCCGATGCAGAGACCGAGTGCCTCTTTATCCTGCAGTGCCTCATCGTATAATTTTTTCAAGGTCTCTACATCTGCATAGGTGTTTGTATACGGCTGGAAATAGACCAGAAACTTTCCTTGCTTTCTCCTTTTTCCGAGTTGTATCTGGTTAGAGATGCTTATTTTTCCTCTCAAGGTGGGCGGGCTGAAACTGGGGTTATAACAATAGGTGCATCCACCATATCCGACCTTGCCATCCCTGTTTGGACAAGTGAAACCCGCATCTACAGGCAACTTGTAGACCTTGCACCCAAATCTCTTCCTTAAGAATTGATTGAATGTATAATATCGCTTCCCGCTGGGGTTAGTGGAAATTTCATCCATCGGTATTGAATTAAACACTGAACATCACCGAAAAACACCGAAAGATATTTTAAATATTTATTTATTCAGTATTCTTCAGTGTGATTCGGTGTTAAATTAACTTTCTCCTTGTTCATATTCCCCTTTTCTCCTAATAGTTCTCCCCTAACAGTTCAAAATATGCCCTTGGGTGTGCGCAGGCGGGGCATTTCTCAGGTGCTTCAGTTCCCTCATGTACGTATCCACAGTTTCTGCATCTCCACCTTACCACCCTTTCTCGTTTGAAAACCTTACCCTTTTCAAGGTTTTCAAGCAGAGCCAGATATCGTTTCTCATGTTGTTTTTCTGCAACCGCTATTGCCCTAAACACATTAACTATCTCTGAAAAGCCCTCTTCTTCTGCAACCTTGGCAAACCCGGGATACATCTTCGTATGCTCGAAGTTTTCCCCGCCGGCGGATGAGCTGAGATTTTCTTTTGTGTTTCCAATTACACCAGCAGGATATGAAGCAGCGATCTCCACCTCACCACCTTCTAACAATTTAAAAAGCCTCTTGGCGTGTTCTTTTTCATTATCGGCTGTTTCAAGAAATATACCAGCTATCTGCTCATATCCTTCCTTCCTTGCCTGTGAGGTAAAGTAGGTATAGCGATTTCTTGCCTGCGATTCACCCGCAAAGGCTGTGAGTAGATTCTTTTCGGTTTTTGTCCCCTTTAAGCTCTTCATAGTTTTATCCTCCAGGTATCTACGATACCTGATTACACAGATTAGAAGAAAGATTACACAGATCAGGATGGAGATTACACAGTACCTACGGTATTTGATTACACAGATGCCAAAAAGATTACACAGATGGGTAGGATTTATATTTTTGTCTTCCACAAACCGTGTATAGTGCAGTATTCTCTTACCTCTACAATTGCCTCGTCAATTTCGAATCTCGCCTGCGGTGTATCGCCGGGTTTCAGAAACTTCCGTATTATCCCATCAGTAGAAATTACCTCTATCCATTCTATGTAGTGTTTCTCCTCCATTGGATGGGGAATAGAGCCTACTTTCACCTTTACACCTTTCTCTATCCGCTCAACAACGGGCATATGTTTCTCTTTACCCTGCTCCTCAGTCTGCTCTTTCAAGAGTTTCATCGGCTGGCCACAACACACAAGTTCTCCTTTGCCCTCGTGTAATACCTCTACGATATTTCCACATATATCGCATTTATAGACCTGAAGTTTTTTAGTCATCTTTTCACCTCCTCTTTAATGATTCACCACTGGGGACACAGATTTACCCCGTTAAACAAAATCATTTTATAGTGATACTCTGGCGTTTATTTTTCAGCTATTTAACGGGGTGAACGCTGATTAACACGGATTTTGCACGAATTGAATTCGTGCCTACAAGCACTGATTGACACGGATTTATTTATTTCAGTGTTTTTCGGTGGTGTTCAGTGTTTAATTTATAATCTGGGATTACTTCATCGCTTTTTTAAGTCCTGATAATTTCACAAAGTGTCTTCGTTCTTCTTCTATTATACCATTGATCAAACTACGCTGGCTCCCGAGAACGAGGTTCTTTATCTCCAGATAGTACAGGATGGAATCCAACTCTTGCTGTATTGCAAAATCAATTGCAGAAATTGCACCCTTGATTTTTGACATCTCTTCTTCCAATTTCTCCTGGCTGAATATGATATTATCTGCATAGGCACGCAGATAGGCAAAATATTCTCCTGGATAACTCTCGGGTGGTTCGTATTTCTCAACCTTTGATACCATATCTTCAAATGTTTTCTTGTGTTTAACCTCTTCATCTGCAAGATAGGTAAAAACCTTTTTCATATTGGCGTTCTCTAATTTTTCAGCCATCTTGCGATAGAATTTTTCGCCGTTTTCCTCTATCCTTATGGCAAATTGATATATTTCACTCGCTTTGAAGATACCCATCTTTTCACCTCCTTAGTTATCAACCACAAAGGACACAAAGTCAATAAGATTTCAGATTGTAGTTTGTGGGCGAATAGCAATTCGCCCCTACGGGGTTGTTCACCACTGGAGACGCTGATTTACGATTGACAATTGAAAATTGAAGATTTACCCAATCGCCTGATAGCTTGATGGCTCGATAGCCTGATATTCACATTCTTATATTTCTTTTTTTTCAATCTTCCTTTTCGAATTGGTCTTTGCTTGCACCACATACAGGACACACCCAATCATCGGGAAGTTCCTCAAAGGGTGTGCCGGGTTTGATATCAGAGTCGGGGTCACCATTTTCAGGGTCGTATACATATCCACAGACTGTGCATTTGTATTTTGGCATTTTCCATCTCCTTTTCTTTTTTTAAAACAGGGAACTAAAGAGCTTGTTCACAGAATCCTGCGGAAAAGAGATTTATTTATTTTTTTATTCTCTTTTTTTGTGTTCTCTTACAATCCCTGTTAATTTTTTTCTTTTCACAGTGATTTAAAGAGATTGCCTGCCTGCCGTCAGGCAGGGAAGAGAAACATTGTTTTGTGTCAGGAGGTAACTCCTGACATCACAAATTACTTATGTCTTTGGTCCTATGTTGTTACTCAGGGATATATATTGGCGCTGTCTTTGGAACCTTACCGCCTTTTACCTTATGATAATAGGCATAAGTCATTGGTTCTTTATCATTAAAAATTTCGGCATCAACCACCTTTCCGATAAAAACGGTATGCGTTCTAGCATCCAGGGTATTAATAAGTTCAGCCTCCAGGCAACCAACAGCATTTTCTAAAACTATAGGCGCACCAGTCACACCAACTTTATAACTCACATCTCTGAACTTATCCAATTCTTTACCGGATTTAAAACCAAAATGCCCTATGAATTTCATCGGTGTTTCTTCTGACAGAATGGAGATAGTAAAAACTTTACTTCTTTCAATAAATTCATGCGTCAAATTCTCCTTATTTATACTCACCCCTATCGTTGGTGGCTCTGATGTTATCTGAAACACCGTATTGGCAATCTGTCCATTGATTTTCTCGCCCATCTTTGAGCTAACGACATACAGACCATAGCTTATCTTGTATAAGGTTTTACCGTCCATTTCTTATCCTCCTTTTTATGTATTGATTTCAACTTTGTATTTATTGCATTTCTTAATTATAACACAAAATTTAAAAAAGTCAAGAAAAAATTATCGGCACTGTAAACAGTGCCCAACCAGTGCTGGTCGGTCACCCTTTCTACCCCGCCTATGGCGGGGCAGGATGACGAATAACAAGGAGTGCTTAAATTTCTCCACTATACTGGTATAATATTCCTATTCAATCAAGAAAGAAATCGTAGTTACGCGTTTTTTAAACATTTCTTACAGATGCCCTTGAGGTAGATATGGTGTTCTGTAATTTTATGGCCTTCTATCATTTTTTTATCAAATAATGGGCACTTAAGGTCTATATCATACACGCACCCACACTTAACACATTTAAAGTGTGCATGGGGCTTTGTATTGCAGTCATACCTCGCTTCGTTCTCTTCAATTGTCAAGCCCGATACAATTCCCTTTTTTAGAAAGAGATTTAAGGTATTGTAAATGGTTGTTCTTGAGAGGGTTGCTATTTCTTTTGAGAGGTCTTTATATATCATATCAACTGTTGGGTGTGTTTTATGCTCCATCAGATATTTTAGAGTCCTCAAACGATGATACGATGGATGGATATTATTTTTATCAAGATACTCCCTGAGTTTATCCATTGCTAACTCTTTTCCTTTTTTCATTTAAATTTTCCTCCTATTTCTTATTCCTGTTTAAACAGAACGATTCTTTTAACTGCTAAATAGTGTTGGGTTTGCATTGATACAAAATAAATTCCCGAAGAAAGGTATGAGCCATCGAATCTCACATTCTTCCAGCCAGCCTGCAATTTACCATCTATAAGCGTAGTAACTTCACATCCCGTAAGATTAAAAACACGGATGGTAACATATGAATCTTTTGGAAGACCAAAACTGATGGTCGCTGTTGAATTGAATGGGTTGGGATAAGCGGTGATATCATCCGCAATATTGCCGGCACCCAACACATCCACATCGCCGTCACCGTCAAGGTCGATGGCATAAACAAAAGTGGCTCCGTCGAAGCCCCCGTCAATGGTGTGTTTGCTCCAGTTGATCTGGGAGAACAAAGCGGCGGGCATAACCAGCGACAAGAGTAAAAACAGAATTAAACGATTCATAATTAATACCTCCCTTTTAATATTTATGTATAATATCAACCGCCCATACGGGTCGTATGACAGAGTTCGCAGACCTGCCTGCCACAGGCAGGGAACACAGAGGAGTATTTTACTCTATATAGGGGTCATTTGACCCAATTCTATTATAGCACTAAATGGGGAAAAAGTCAAGGGAAAAAATATCGGCACTGTAAACAGTGCCCAACCGGCACCGGTCGGTCACCCTTCCCCATCTGCCGCTACACAACCTGGAGGCTAAGCGTGGATTAAACGCCTGCTTGCCGGTAGGCAGGGATTGAGCGGATTATCTAAGTGTGGTAAGAAGCAAGTAGTAATATGCGAGGTGAAGAACTCACCAATTGATACATATCGGTGTGTGCGAAGCAGAAAAAATTCTGAGATGTGAAGCTCTTATCCTAATTTATTGTTTCATTTGACGACTGTTCCCGAATAAGTAAATGAATGCCGTTCACCCCGTTAGATAGCAGATGTTTGAAACGAGCCTGATCTTGCTGAATGTTTTTTATACTTAGATATCATTAATTTATCGCCCAGTAATTATGCATCTAACGGGGTAAAGCTTAACCCACTTTCTTTGCTCAATGCCGATCAAATTACCACACTCACACCTGACTTCATTGCCATTCCTAACGCTGTAATCCTCAATTATGCGCTCCTTCCAACAATGCCACAATTTTCCCTTCCCGATTTTTATGTATTTAAACACCTTTCGCTTGCATTTAGCACATTTTACAATAGTCATACCTATTCTGCTTTCAGTTTTTCTATTAACTCCTCTACCTCCTCAGCGCCTTCTGCATAGAATTTTTCTTCATCTGGTGCAAGGTGTTTTAGAAGTCTGAGGAACTCGCCGGCGTGAACACGTTCTTCATCCGCTATGTCTTTCAACACCTCCTTTGCCAATTCGTTGTCCGTTGATTCAGCGAGCTGCATATAGAGCTGGATTGCTTCGTACTCTGCTGCTACCATAAACCGTATTGCGCGAATCAATTCCTCGTGTGTGAGCTTGCGCTCCTTTGCAAGACCAGAAAATGGCGTTCCGAAATCGGGCATGATTCACCTCTTTTTTTACAAAAATCCTCGAATTTTAATAATACATCTTGGGAATTATCCAGATATGAACCGGTAATCTAACAAATATTTAAATAGAGCTTCTTCGAGATTTTTATTTTCTCTGTTATTAAATCTAAACTCGAGTTCTTTCATATAAAGATATAACTTCTTTGGATTGATGCCGTGATATTTAGCTAATCGCTCTTTAGCATAAGCCCAGAAGCTCTCGATTGAGTTTATGTGTCTTTTACCATTGGCAAACTTCTTCTCTTTGTCAATCTTGATATGGTCATACCCATTGATGATGAGTGAGTTATAACTTTTGAACTTATCAGTGTAGACACGTGCTCCTTTGTTAATTTGCTCTTTGATAATCTTTCTAAGTGTATAGCTGCTTACATCAGGAACTACTTCTACAACCACTTTACCGTTTCGCTCTAACATGCCAAATACAGGGGTCTTGCCCTTTGCGCCTCTACCTCTTTTTCCTTTACGCTTTCCACCTACATAGGTTTCGTCCAATTCTACCTCGCCGAATAGACTATTTTGACTCCTGTTATGATCCAATATCGATTTACGAATCTTATCATATAGAGATAGAATAGTCTTGTAATTGACCTTAATTTCGTTAGCAGTAGCCCTGGCAGAAAGCCCTAAGGTAAATAATTTAACTGCCAGAATTAACTTGGAATAACCGAGCTTGCACTTCGAAAGATATGTGTCTGTAAAGACCGTGAAACGTGTGTCACAGTTATAGCAACGGTAATAAGTGCTCTTGTTTCTGTAGCTTGTTAATTTCACATATTTATTTAAACACTTCGGACAAGTAGTACTCTTAGGCCATCGAAGCCTTACCAGGTAACTAAACGAGGTTCTTTTGCTACTTGTGATCTTTAGAATTGTAGGAATGTCCATATGTACCACTTATTATAATGCGAAATATATAAAATGTCAAGCACCAAGTGCGAACCTATGTATTCCTAATCTATACAACGAGTTACACAAATTTTGCGGTGCATAAATGGACAATTCCCTACATCTTTTCTGAACGGTCATTTATTCTTGTAGCCAAGTTTCTCAATCCCCTAAACACGACCAAAATTTCAAACTTATGTTTAATATGGAGGCTAGGATCTATTTACTCCAACCTTTGTGCCAAAGATACCCCAAGGGCAAATGCCTTGCGGAGCAGGTCTTCTCGCTTTCTTGCTCCTTTCCCACGGTCAGAATTCGTGACGATCAAAGTATCTACCAACTCGACATTGGCATCCTTGCACCAAAACCTTATCATTGCCAGAGCGTGCTCGGGGTTTCTCGAAAAGTCAGCCACCCAGATAAAGATGCCTTTCTTCTTTTTCCCGACCCTGGATTTGAAAGTCACCTTGTCATTTGGGAGCGTAATCATTTCCATCAGACAATTTGAGCGATCAATGAGCAATTTGAGCTGGGCGCTGATGGAATCATAATATGCGGGAGTCCCGATCACCAGTGTGTCAGCGGTTTCAAGAACCTCATATATCCTATCCATCCCGTCCTTGTAGAAACAGAAATCGGGAGCCGGGGATTCATCACAAGCTTGACACGGCTTTATCTCCAGGTCATTGAGGTAGATCTTCTCTACTTCTACACCGATGGACCGGGCACCATCCAGCACTTTTGTCACAAGGGTATCGGTGTTCATCCCTCTCCTGGGGCTACCCACTATTCCCACCACTTTTATATCCATAGTGTTTTTGCTCCCTGTCCCGCCAATTTCGGCTTATATAATGTAAAAACCCGACACCACCACTCCAGTTTGGGGCTACAGTTCTCTTTCCATTACCAGGGCATCTTCACCATCAGGATAATACCACTTTTCTATTCCTGCTTTGTAAAAGCCAAATTTCTCGTAGAGAGATATCGCAGGTAAATTAGATGGCCTAACCTCAAGCACTGCTTTTTTCTTGCCCAGACTCACTCCGAAATGCAAAAGATAGGAAAGGATTTCACTCCCAATTCCCTGGTATCTATACTCTTTCCTCACGGCTACATTGGCAATATGAACTGTATCCTTATGTAGTATTGCTATACCGTAACCAATTATTTTGTCTATTTCATAAACAATTGAGCGAGAGTTGGGAGTGGACATTATGCCCAGGAACGTATTCCTCGTCCAGGGTACCTTAAAACATTCCTCTTCAATTTTTAGCACAGCATCAAGGTCCTCAAAACTCATTTCCCGAATATATCCTTTTGCCTTGGACATTTTAAAACCAGCCATTAAAGTAACTCAAGGCTTTTTACCTCGCGCTGCTATTTTCCTTTTCTAAGTCGTCTGAACAATCTCAAATATATCCCGCTGTAGATAGGTTTTTTAAAAGGAAATATTCCCTCACTTACAAATCTAATATCTTCTATTGAATAAAATGCGTTTGGGTTAAATCGGTTAATAATAGCAATAACATTCTTAAGGTCCTGCCGTCTAATAATCATAAAAATAATTTTTACTTGTCCCTGGGCACCTTTAGCATCAATACAGGTAATCCCATAGTTTTTGGATTGAAGGAATTGTATCAATTCAGATGCATCTTTCTGGGTAATAATTCGGATAGCCACCATTCCTATAGATAATTTTTCCTCTATAAAGATACCCAAAAAAGTTCCCAGAGCAAAACCACCCCCATAGGCAATATAACAGGCAACATTATTTAAGTTTTT
>JAYENM010000274.1:0-1863 GCA_034722095.1 Caldifarciminota bacterium
TATTCTTGGTATAATTAACTGTAGTACATCAACCAGAACAAGTACCGCAAATCCGGTGATGAGATACCACTTGTACTTAATAAAGTCTTCTTTTATGGTAAGAAAGTTTCGCATAATCTCTTCATAAATAACTGATTATAACACAAGACAACAAAAAAGTCAAGACAACTTCGAGTGCCCCCAGAACCTTTTTAGTTTTTTGTCCTGGTTACGGTAATTACCGTAATACGGATAGAAATGTTACTTTATTTTATTTTTTTACGCCAAGCGCTCGTTGAGTTGTAAAGACAGCAAAAAGTAAAATTCCAACGAGTTCAGCCCCAGCAGCGAAGTAGAAGCCGAATTTGACTCCAATAGAATCAGAGACCAGTCCGCCTATAAGTGGCCCACTCGCCATACCGAGGCTCAGCGCCATATTGAATATCCCCATAGAAGAACCCATACCATATTTCTTTCCCTCGCCAGCTATCATAGCTGTTGCAGATGGAAGAGAGAGGGCACGGGTGGCACTTGAGACAATGCATATAATAAGCAATTGGGCAAAATTGCTTGTCAGCGGGATAATTGAAAGACAGAAAATATCAACGATAATTCCAAGCATAACCAGTCGTCTTCTTGAAAACCTATCTGCAAGTCTTCCGCCTGGTGCCTGGAAAATTCCATTTAGAAGGAAACTTGTTGAGATTAGTATTCCTATTTCTGAACTTGATAAACCCAGTTTAATACCGGCGAAAATGGGTAAAAAACAGGCAAATATGCCTCTTGCAAGTGCATTTGTGAATCTGAAGGTAAATAATCCCTTTATAACTTTACTCTCCCTTATCATTGTGGTATACGAGACAGAGATATTATTTCTTTGTCGATGGACTTCTATCCCCGGAAGGAAGGAGAAGGCGAAAACGAAGGCGAGGAAATTGAATCCCCCCATTGTATAGAAGGCGGTTCTCATCCCAAAATAATCGCTTAAGAATCCTCCTATAAGGGGACCACTTCCAAAACCGAGAAAAAAGGCAACATAAAAGTATCCCATATAAGTTCCTTCTCGACCTTTTGGAGCGATATCTCCTATATACGCAGTGGCTATGGGCATAATCATACCAGCGGCAAACCCTTGTAGAAACCTTACTGTTCCAAGATGAAAAGCTGTCTTTGATAACGCATAACCTATAGACATAATAGCGTAAATGAAGAGCCCTATACATATAAATATCTTTCTCCCATATACATCAGAGGTCTTCCCAATTACGGGCATAGATATGGCACGGGCAATAGAAAAGCCGGCAAAGATGATACCTAATTGAATTCCCGTGGCGCCAAGGGTCTTTGCATATACCGGGAGGAGAGGAGATATAATACCAACTCCTAACATTGAGGAAAATATTGAGAGAGAAAGTATGAAGAATATGGCCTTTTTAGAACGCATTATAAAAATCAGGTTACAATATGGGTAGGGGTTCAATATATTGAACCCCTACTTCTTAGTTGCAACAAATATCTGTTCTCCCGAATAATAATCGTAAGGCTTTTTGTCGAATGTGCCAAAGACATTTTCTATCTCGAAACCATGTTTCTCAAGCAGAAGCTCTACTTCGTATCTGAAAAGATAGGAGAGTTCGAATGTCCATATTTTACGGTGGAAATCCCCATTTTTATCTATCCATTCATAGAACCTGTCTTCCATGAGCGTTTGATCTACAAATCGTAAACTACTTCCGCCCTCCGTGTGATATAGATATCTTTCTCCTTGTCGTAACTCTTTCCGAGATACGGACACATCTGTTCCATTCATTCCGTCTCTTACAGTAAGAACAAGTCCCTGATGAATGAAATCTTACAACCGACACCAACTTCCTCATTATCTCT
>JAYENM010000275.1:0-1858 GCA_034722095.1 Caldifarciminota bacterium
ATTATAAATGTGAAGTGTTTTGATGAGTCTTCCTGATATTGTGAATATCCTTATTATACCTATTCCCACTTTTGAAGAGTAAAATTCTATTTTCGTTTTCTTACCTCTAACAGGATTTGGATAGTTTATAGGATTTTCAATTACAATTTCATCCCCAAAAGTCTTCTCAACCCAAAATTGGAGCTTTGATTCATTGCCAACATTGTCTCTAACTATGAGTGTAAGTGTATCCGTTGAATACATTGTTTGTGACTCGACTTCTGTAACCAACTCTCCCTTCATTGAGCTTCCGATGTTGTATTCAAACCTATCCTCTAAATGATAATATGGACCATCCTTTATCTCAAGTCTTATACCTTTGCCTTCCTGTAGCATTATACCAGATGTATCCTGAATTGTAGCACTCATTGTAAACTTTTTGCCCACCTTTACAGATTTTGGCATTTTCTTTCCATTCACGAACACTTCAATCTGGGGTCCAATGGTGTCTTGTATTGTGGTATCCCTTCCAGTGATCCATATCCCTTTACCTATTCTTCCATCTCGTTCATTATCCCAGAGATATCCTGTTACCTTTCCCACACCTGAATCAAGTCCCGTGGGTATAAAAAAGGATATCGTGAAGATACTATCTCCAAATGTATTTGAACCTCTGAATATGACACCTCCCAGGTTACTGTATGCTATTTCGTTAGAAGGATCTAGTGAACCATCCCATACCCTCTTTTCATGTCTGGCCCAGTTATATATCCATTTATTCTCCGCACCATATGCAGTAATGTATACATACCCATCTTCGATATCTCCTGACTCCCCGCTTACCTCTGTTATTGTGCCTCCCAAAAGACTATCAGAGAAGAGGTATATTTCATTATTCCTATAGCAGGATATATCAGTTAATGGATCAGCAAATAGTATATATTTTTTGGGGTTACCGATATAGAGAGACAAAAAAAACGCATCCCCAACCCTCATTTTGGAGTCTATAACTATATTTGTGTATAACGGGATGCTCATTGATGTGTTATCAGAAGGGTATGTGGAACGTGTAGCAGCAATAGTGGCGATTGCACCTTTGTCTTCTATAATCTGCATAAGATCTGCGGTGCTTCTTGTGTAAGGACGGTCATAAGCAGCGACCCCGCAGGAGCCATAAAAGAATATTGTATATTTTTTACTGTTTGAAAGGGCATACACATCCTTAGGAGAAGTCCATATGTTCTCGTGTGCAAGCTGCTTATAATTTCCGTGTCCCATATAGACTCCGTAATATATACCTCTGCTTATGTATTCAATCATACCCTTATTCCCTCTGAATCCCTGTTCGCTGGGGGGATAATCTATCAAATATACCTTGAAAACATCATAAGATGGTGGTGTGATAGAGTTCAGATATTCTGCGTGTTCTGTGTGACATTGTTCACTCGGGGATTTTGCGCCGTATTCATCGTCTGCTGAGAGTAATATTCTACTACGCCAGGGACCGAATGATTTTTCATAATCTATTACCTTTTTTACCGCAATTCTTGCATCGTCTTTTGATTCAGCTGTTATCCTTGCGATTATAATATCTGGTCTGTTATCATCTCCACATACCATAGCAAACCAGTTATCGTAACAGGGATTTTCAAGTGGAGAGAGACCAAACTCACCTATATGATACCCTTCTTCCCAGGGTGGTAGTCTATTTTTTGTGATTCCAGAGCGATAATCGTAAGTGCCAGAACCCAGAAGAAGAACATAACTCGTATTCCAGTTGTCATATGCAAAATTAAGAAAATTTTTAACACTATAAGGATTTTCCATTCCAAATGAGAAATTGTCGTAGATATCATCAATAGACACAACAAGTGCAAAT
>JAYENM010000276.1:0-1845 GCA_034722095.1 Caldifarciminota bacterium
TCTGACCCACTACCCAGAATTGAAAGGCCTGAAGCGATGCCAGGTTGTGTCTCTATAGCTTCTGTAACACTCGTGACAGGTAGTGCTTCGATTTGACCAGAAGTAACATTCCTAAGACTCGCTGCAACATCTTTTTGAACAATTGGACGCTCAGCTACTACCACCACTTCTTCCCCGGGTAATACTGTTGGCTTCATCTTGACATGAACGATAGTAGTTCGATCAATGTTAACACGGACTTCAGTAACCGTGTAGGTTACATAGCCCATCATTGAGGCCCTGAGCCTATAAGTTCCGGGAGGAACATTCAAGATCACATAATAACCCTCAAGGTTCGTAGCAGCTCCCATCGTTGTTCCTTCAATGATTACATTGGCTCCAGGTAACGCCTCGCCGGTTTCAGCATCGGTTATGGTGCCAGTTATCTTCCCTTTGGTCCCAGCAAACACAATTACTGGAAAGGCAAGGAAGATTATGAGAAGAAAAAACTTTTTCATATTTACCTTCTTGTTATAGTACTCTATCAACAGAAAGAGCTTTTTAAAAAAGATCTAACGCTTAGTTATATTATATCAAAAAAAATCCATCTTGTCAAGGAAAAAATTAAATTAAGGGGTATAGTATCTATTTCTCTCAAACCCAATTCTATTTTAGTTTTTATAACATACAACATTACTATACATCAATTTTTTTTATCAAAAACCATATCATTGAAGAGGAATTTAGAGGGTAGTTGAGTTAATGATTGTTATCATATTTGTATTTTAATCTTATTTTGAAAGGTGCACTGTAAATCTATGAACGCTATCAAAGACGCCGAATGGTGTGTAAGCATAATCAAGGGCAAATCCAAATTTCTGTATTCCAAATCCCGTTATTAATCCGTACTCATCATGGCCTGATATATATCCGAGGCGCAGAGCAAACATATCCATAAATAGATATTCACTTCCCAAATTGATACATTCTGGATACGACCTCGGATGAACCGCATCCATAATGATGAGAAGAGAATGCTCTTCAGGATTGTCTTCTATTACAAGAGAAAAGAATTTCTATCTATCCCATCTCTCCCTCAAATTCTCAGGGTTATCTCAAAATAAAGTCTTCTCTAATACATTCGGTTATACAAGTATTGAGCTCCTGAAAGAATTCTTCACTGTAGATGATTAAAGAGATTGATAAAGCAACAGAGAATGAGTTTAATGCCTTTCCTAATACCTTGAGACCAATTCCGGGATTAGGCCCTGTTTACGCCAGCGGTATCCTTGCTGAAATTGGAGATGTCAACCGTTTCAAAAGCAACACCAGTATCGCTAAACTTGCAGGACTGTGGTGGAAGAGATATAAGTCAAGCGATTTTGAGGCAGAAAATGTGTATCTCTCTCCTTCGTGCAATAGGTATCTCAGATACTATCTCATCGAGGGAGCAAACTCCTTAAGAGTGCATAACGAGGAGTATAAGACCTTCTATTAGAAGAAATACCAGGAGATACCCAAGCATAAACACAAACGAGCCATCGTGCTCACTACCAGAAAACTGGTGAGACTGATTTACGCAGTGCTCAAGCGAAATCAGCTTTACTCTGCCAGCTTTGTTCCTGATACGAGGAAGGTTGTCAACTGGTAGATCGATCGATTTTCAAAGAGCAATATCTCTACTTTCGTTCTTTTAAAAAATATCTCGAAAGTAAATAAGAAACCTTTTTTCTTGACATTTTACCGAACTTCTTGTGAGAATATACTCAATATTGTCTTTGGTGATAATAGTTCACTTTTCATTTCTTTTTATTTAATGAAAACTATTGAGATACTGTAAGACCAACTTACCAAATTCATTGGATT
>JAYENM010000277.1:0-1845 GCA_034722095.1 Caldifarciminota bacterium
ATCTGTTTCTGCATAATACAGGTCTGTTTGGTCCCCGCTTGAAGAACCAGTCCCAGAAGCAGGTAATGGATTGGAAGCATCCGGGTCTGCTATTAATACAAGATATGTAGCCAGAGGTGTTTGTGCATCGATTGTATCATCAATCTGGGATGCAGTCCATCCAGTTGCATCCCACATCCTTATCTTGAATCCTTTCTTTTTCTTCCAGTAGGCAAGGCTCTCTGCAGCCTCTGAAAAATCGGAAGAATAGAAGATGTCATAATAGATTGGCAGGGGTGCAACACCCTTAGACTCAAACACATCCGGATTTAAGACCATCCTGTCAATAAATTCTTCCCAGTCTCTTGAATAATTCTCATTTATCTTTTTCTTTGTCCCTTCAAGGTCTCCACCAATAAAATCTATCCGGGCCTGGATGCTTTTATAATACCTTATCATTCCGGTAACAGGATTATATTGTAAAGGATAGAATTCAATGGTTGCCAGTCTGTGTCCCCTTGCAGTTCCTTCATGAATATGAATGGACGCTATCTTATCCGGGTAATATGTATCTCGCGAATAGATATCTTTATCAAGAATAAAGGTACCGACTGCACCTTTTATCTTGGGAACTGAAGCAAAAGCAGGGATTATTCTCTTATCAATGCCCAGACTTTTCAGGGGGACCTCTTCGTATTCTGTATCTTTTATTTCAAGTCTGAGTTGACTTCCATACGGTATCTCGATTACACCTGTTACCATTGGTAGTTTTGGTTTCCCAATCTCTCCCGTATAAGCATAGTGTCTAAAACTAAGAAGTGCGAATTCTTCTCCTATACTGTTCTCCATAAAATCTGTCTCCTTAATCTTCCATTCAATTCCATAGGTTTCAACATCTATATCCACTGAGTATTCAGAGTATGTAGTTGCTACAACATCAGGCTTTAGTGCTTGTCTTATGCCAGGCACAAAAGGGACCCAGTTCCCTTCACTTAAAGATGGGACTAGTAAAAGTATTATCCATCCCATAAGACCTCCTTTTTTAATCCTAAACTGAGGGGTTTGTGCTGTATATTATAATTTTATACAAAAATATATACCGTTCAACTCCTCCATCACTAAAATTCAACCAGAGGCAGGATTTTATTTAAAACGCTCTCTTCTTAAAAACCTCCCTGCTCCTTTTTAAACTCCCTTAATCCTTTTATCTCCTTCTCTAATTCTTTAAACGATTGAGAAGCACGGAAACGAGTATAGAGGTGTTTATTATTCGTTAACTGACGCAGAAGTTCCTCTCTCGCTTTACCTACTGGAGCCTCCATCAGGATATATGCGCGGTATCCATCTCCCTCTTTTTTTTATCTTGCTCTTCCTAACCCTTGAACCAACAAGCGTCAGGTCAACAACATTCTTACTGACCTTTGTAAATTGCTGCAAAAGTTCTGAGTCTTCAGTCCTGCCAACCTCTTCATCAAACTTCTTAATTAAGCCCTGTATGTTGGATTCCAACTCTTCAGCAATGTAAAGTCTTGCATCTTGTTTTGCTTTATCCAATGTTAATTGCAGGTCGTTTGAAAGTGATGTTGCAGTTCCAAATATGTAATCATCTTCTTCTGGCGGGTTGAGATACCAATCGGGTGCTGATACACCCGACAAACTACTTGAAGCGCACCCGATTATTAGTCCTACAAGCACTATTCCTAATCCTACTTTTTTCATTGTTCCTCCTATTTGTTAATCCATATAAGAATGGAATATATCATTACTATAAAAGATCCATTTATAATGTCAAGTGCTATACAGGTTTCTGCCTTCCCCCCAAAAATTCTACTTCAATTCCCGAAAGGGCTTGGGAGGACTCAATTT
>JAYENM010000278.1:0-1841 GCA_034722095.1 Caldifarciminota bacterium
GGTTACAACATCAAGCTTATAAATATCGTAAAACTCATGTGCCTCTGTAGCAGCGGTCCCTGTCATGCCTGCAAGTTTGTCATACATCCTGAAGTAATTCTGAATTGTAATGGTGGCAAGAGTTTGAGTCTCTGCCTCAACTCTTGCTCCTTCTTTTGCTTCTATTGCTTGATGAAGGCCATCGGAATATCTCCTGCCTGGCATAAGTCTTCCGGTGAACTCGTCGACTATTATCACCTTTCCATTCTGAACAATATACTCTACATCCTTTTCAAAGAGTGAATAAGCCCGTAGAAGCTGGTTTATTGCGTGAACTCTCTGGGACTTCTCTGCATACTCTCTCTGAATCTTTTCTTTCTCTACCATCTTTTCTCTCGCAGAAAGTTTCTCGTTTCTTTCGATACCAACAAGTTCCTGTGAAAGATCGGGAAGGGTAAAGAAATCCTTATCCTCAGGTGCAATTATATTTCTACCCTCTTCTGATACATTGACCGTGTGCGCCCTCTCGTCTATAGAATAATAAAGTATCTCGTCAATCTCGTGTAGTTTCTTATCTCTCATATACTCTGCCTCTGTTTGCTCTAGAAGTCTCTTTATTCTGGGTTCATCCTCCATCAGTTTGCGGAGCTGACGGTGTTTTGGTGCTCCCCTGTCCGCAGCAAGCAACTTTATACCTGCTTCTCTTTCTTTTCCCTCTTCAAGGAGTTTTCTTGCATCCGCGACAAGTGTGTTGACGAGTGCTGTCTGCCTCTGGACTATTTTTCTTACCCTCGGATTGAGTAATTCATACTCTTTGTTTACGGAATGTTCAACAGGACCTGATATTATAAGTGGTGTTCTTGCCTCGTCAATTAACCCAGAGTCAATCTCATCAACTATTGCATAATGGTATCCACATTGAACTATATCTTCACTCCTCCACGCCATATTATCACGGAGATAATCAAAACCAAACTCATTGTTCGTTCCATATGTTATATCCTTACTGTATTCTTCCTTTCTCTCTTCAGGTGTCATTCCCGTTTGAATACAACCACAGGTGACCCCAAGAAACTCATAAATACCTCCCATCCATTCTGTATCCCTTTTGGCAAGGTAGTCATTCACGGTAACAAGATGTACTCCCTTGCCTGAAAGAGAATTAAGATAGAGAGGCATCGTAGCCACAAGTGTTTTTCCTTCTCCCGTTGCCATCTCTGCTATCTTACCTTCGTGCAGAACAACTGCACCCATAAGCTGCACATCAAATGGTATCATATCCCAGGTATATTCATGTCCCGTAACCATCCACTTCTTACCAACAAGTCTCCTGCATGCCTCTTTGACAACAGCATAGACCTCCGGTAACAATTCATCGAGAGCCTCCTGTTCCTCTTTCTTCAGTCTTTCATTAAGGTTATCTATCTCTATAGCGAGTCTCTCCCTCGTCTCCATATCCCCTTCATCTCTCTTTTTTTCAAGTTCTTCTATCTTCTCTTCTATCGGTCGCAGCCTTTCTCTTACTTGAGACTTGAATTCCCCTGTCTTGTTTTTTAACTCTTCATCCGTGAGCGAATGTAATTTCTCATAGCATCGATTTATCTCTTCCACAATCGGTTTAAGTCTCGCAAGCTCTCTGTCATTGGCGGTTCCAAATATTTTTGTTAATAACTTTTGCATAATTAAAAAACACCTCCCAGGTATTAGTCCCGATGGGATAGCTTCCCCGTTGAATAGCTTCGCTTCCACGGGGCATGCCGCATTCCACGGGATAAATCATTAGTTTACCCTGCTTGCCCTGTAGCGTTAGTATACAGGGTGAAATGCGAACTTGTGAGCTATTTCATCGGGGTCATTCGTCA
>JAYENM010000279.1:0-1841 GCA_034722095.1 Caldifarciminota bacterium
TAGGGAGAAATGAAGAACCTGCCTGCCGCCTATACAGGTCGTATGACAGGCAGGGATGAATGTAACTTTCGCGCAGTCATAAACCGTGCCTAGATGTATAATGAAGCTTATGAGTTTGAAGGTATATATATATGAAGATGACGAATGGCGAAATTTCCTTCCACTTACCCATCTCCATCCGGTATTTGACCTTGTATGTGGAATGTGGAGTGGAATTAAGAGAATGGAAAAGTTATACGATGAGGTTATTCCAATTTCAAGGTTTCATTCAAATAAATGTGGAAAAGGATTGTATATAAACGGCAGAGCTATATTCTATACAAAAATACCTGTCGATGGCAAGGAAGAAATATTTAAGAATAATAATGAGATCATAGCATATAGATCAAAGGATGGCAGACTGCCGCAAAATGCAAAAACAAGTGAAGTAAAAGCCACGTTGTCCAAATATCCCTGGGATCTTATAGGGGCAAATAAAGACATTATTGAAAGGGATTTTGAATTCGCAAATTTTTTAAATAAATCTAACAAAAGTGTCATAATAGACGGAAATACTAAATTATGCTATGTTGAGAATAGTGCAAAGATATATAATGGGGTTTATTTTAATACAGAGAACGGTCCAATATATATAGGAAAACATGCACAGATTCGCCCACCTACTGTGGTTTACGGCCCGGCGTATATAGGTGAGAGGGCAATAATTGATGGCGCAAAGGTAAGAGAGGGCTGCCACATTGGAAGGGGTTGTAGAATAGGTGGCGAAGTTGAAGAGAGTATATTCCTTGCGTTTTCCAATAAGCATCATGAAGGATTTGTCGGACACTCATATATAGGAGAATGGGTAAATCTCGGTGCGCTTACCTCTACATCCGATCTCAAAAATACCTATGGAAATGTAAGGATCAGTTTACCTTCTTATAGCATGGATACCGGAATTCTCAAATTAGGTTCCATAGTAGGTGACCATACAAAAACGGGTATTGGTACGCTCCTCACAACAGGTTGCATAATAGGAATATTTTGTAATCTATACGGTGGAGGAACATTCGATAAATATATAGAGTCATTTTCATGGGGAACATCTCAGAAGCTCACACTCCACAAGATAGATAAGGCAATAGAAACCGCAAAAAAAGTGATGCAGAGAAGAGGAATAACGGCAACAGAGGAGTATATAGAGAGGATAGTAACGATTTTTAATAACATAAGAAAATCCATTCCAGGGCAAAGTATATGATAAATCCCCTGGTTATGAATTCTTCTATACATACAGCACTTTATCTTGTGTCAACACCCATAGGTAACCTCAAGGATGTTACTTTGAGAGCTATTGAAATACTGAAGGGCGTAAATATAATTGCATCTGAGGACACGAGAAAGACAAAAATTTTACTTTCGACATATAATATAAAGAAACCTCTTATCTCCTACTATGAACATAATAAAGTATCCCGTACACCTGCAATTATATCAAAGATAAAATCTGGTAAAAGTATAGCACTCGTTACAGATTCGGGTACACCGGGAATTCAAGACCCGGGATTCTATCTTGTTAGAGAGGCAATCAGCAATGGGATAGATATAATTTCAATCCCAGGACCATCTGCATTCGTAAGCGCCCTTGTAATATCTGGCCTACCTACTGATAAATTCTCGTTTGAAGGCTTTCTACCAAGAAGGAGTGGAAGGAGAAAAAAAAGACTGCAGGAAGTTGCAAATTATAGGGGAACCTTGATATTTTATGAATCGCCTCACAGATTGTTAGTTTTTTTAAAGGATGTATTGAATGTTCTCGGTGACAGGAAAACAGCCGTGATGAGAGAATTAACAAAGAAATT
>JAYENM010000280.1:0-1835 GCA_034722095.1 Caldifarciminota bacterium
GAATGGAACCAAGGGTGTTTTTAGGGAGAGAAAAAGAACTTAATACTTTCTGTGCTCAACTTGAAAAAGCCGGAAATAATTATTACAATCATTCTATTGTCTTAGGTGACTGGGGTATTGGAAAAACCACCTTACTAAAGGAATACAGAAAGATTGCACAAACACAAGGAATATTGACTTCTTTTGTTTCCGTCAGAGAATACACAGGCAGGGAATTACTAACGCCTGCCGTCCAGTTAATTACCCAGATTCCCCGAGGACTTCCAATTAAATTTGAGAGGATAAAGAGTTTTGTAAAATATCTCAACGGGTTAGGAATCACCTTCCCGGTGATAGGTGGCGGTATTCAACTGGCAAGTAAACAGAAATATCAAGGTGACCCACAGGTTTTACTACTGGATGCTCTGTTGAGATTGTGGAATGAATTGAAAAAAGAGATGGAGACTGTGATAGTCCTTTTGGACGATGTTCAAAACTATAAGATTGTCCCTGAATTTCTCACATTACTCAAGAACGTTTTAAGTGATGAGGAGATCGTGAAAGGTACCGGCTATCTTTTTGGTCTATCCAGTACCCATAAAGGTTGGTCTCAATTTATGCAGAAACATCACCCCATAGGAAGGTACTTCATCCCTATTGTGCGACTCAAAAACCTTAGCAAAGAGAAAGTCTTTGAGATTGTAGATAAGACCCTTGATACGACGGGTGTCGTCTTTGAAGCGGATGTTAGAGAGGCGGTATTTGAATATACTGAAGGGCATCCCTTTCAACTGCAGATTCTTTGTGATTATCTCTATGAAAGCCAGGTTGAGGGAGTAGTAAAGATTGATTCCTTTGACTCTTCGTTGGATAAGACATTAGAGGACTTAGGAGAGATCATTTTAGAACATTTATACGAATTGGCTAGTAACACAGAGAAAAAAGTTTTAAGGATAATGGCAGAACACTACAGAACAAATGTATTCAATGACCTCCTTACATTTTGCCCCAGATATGGAATGACAAAAGGAACTCTAGGGAAAAGCTTAAGCCGACTGGTCAACAAAGGATTGGTTATGAAAAAACAAAGGGGGATGTTCAGGTTACCCAATAGAATCTTTGCTGAGTACATATTACGGGTAGAAGAGATATGGCACAGTTGACAAAAAATATGCTATTTTGTCAACTATGTCAACTACCCTATGTTAGCAAGGTTTGCTAAGGGACGAAGTCAACATATTATGGTTACTTTTGTTGACTTTGTTGATTTAATCGCGTATACAAATTGAGGCTATATTTGTAGGCATTGTATACCCAAAAATAATAAGCAGGAGGGAAGAATGGCTGAACATAGACGATTTTTAACAACAGATGAACTTGAAGAAGGTAAATATCTCAAGATTGAAGGGAATCAAGTGACATATCTTGCTTCTAAAATAAGAAGAAATATTACCGATCCTGAGGAAAGAGTACGGGCAGAGTATTACTTAGAGCTTATAAAAAAATACAAGTATCCGGATACCAGAATTCAGCCAAACTGCAAAGTCCCTGGCAGGAAACCAGATATATTTGCAGACCTTGTTGTTTTTGAAGATGATGAGTTCAAAAAACCCTATATTGTTGTTGAATGCAAGCAGGACGGCATTTCTCAGGCAGAGATACGGCAGGCAATAGAGCAGGTATTTGGTTACGCTAACTCTCTTAGGGCAAAATATGCGACAGTAGTAGCAGGGACAGTAAGAATCGCCTTTGATGTAGCAGGATTCAAACCTTCTGAGCGGGAAAAGAACATCATTGCTGATATTCCAGAAAGATATGGGAAAATTATTAAATACCGTTTTAAGAAAGAATCTCCT
>JAYENM010000281.1:0-1835 GCA_034722095.1 Caldifarciminota bacterium
TAGTACCAGACCATAGCATGGTTTTCTCTTCGGAAAAGGTCTTTTAATATTTTATCAATAGTGCCAGCGTCATAAGACTTACAAACCTTCCTATTTATCGGCTTATCGGTAAATATGTCTATGCCGGTAGTCTCAACTATCCGGATCAACGCATCTGAAACAGAACAATTCTTAAAATCAAACGTCCAAGTGTCGTGCTCCATTTTGGCTGCATGGGATAGGTTGCTAAAGCAAACAAAGCAGAAAAAGCAAAACCAGATTATTCGGCCAAAAAGCGTTCTTGATCTTTTCATGATTACACCTCGAAAACAGTAAAGAAAGGAGCGGGCACCAAGCATATCTAACAAGGCAACCGCTCCTCGTTTATTTTAGTTTATGGCAAAGTCCAGATGCAGGCTTCTGTTGCGTTAATCCAATAGCCATAACCAGGTTCCATGGTTGTCAGATCGCTTAACCCGGGATTGACAGGGTCATATACCTTCCATGCTCCATCAATGAATGCCCATACGGATACATATTTTGCGGCAATTGAAGCCACCAGGGCATCAGCAACAGGCAGAGACGTCGTTGAATTGTAGCCCACCAGGTTCCAGCCGGAATTCAAATCTATGGACTTACCCGGAGCGGATCCCGAAACGCTGAAATTCGCTGCTATCTTCATCTTGATCCAATAACCCTTGCCAGCTGCCATTTCAGTCAAGTCACTGAAACCCGGATTCTCCGGATCATAAACCAGCCAGGCTTTATTATTATAAGCCCAAACAGATTCATATCTACCCGCAATTGGATCCAAAACAGTCCCTATACTATTATCGCTGGGCTGTAGATGTAACGACATCAGGTTCCATCCCATGTCGAGTCCACCAATGCCGAAACTCTCGCTCAAGGAAGTTGTGAAACCTTCGGAAGTTGCAGTGGCTACAGCTATATAATTGCCCCCCGGGAAATCGGGGGGAATCTCCCACTTGAAACTAGCCGTCTGATCCGTATCCGCTGGAACGCTATAGATAACTGGGATGAAATCGGCTCTGAGTGTTGCCCCTTCATATATAGACAAACCGAAGGCAACCTCGATGTCGCTGCCAGAGGAATTATGAAATGTTACCGTAAATTCGGAAGTTCCCCCGGGAATGCATCTCGGCACTACAATATCCGTAATGTCTCCAGGATTGACATTGATGTGTTCAGTCAATGTGCCGATTTCCTGGGCGCCGTCACTTACACTTGTCTCCACCCAATAGCTACCCCCCTTCGACGGGGCTTGGAGTTGCACTGTAGTTTGGCCTATATGGGCCGGATCAATGGTTATTGAGCTGGTCTGAGTTTGAACAGTATTTTGCAGGCGATCTTTCAGTTCAACGGTAATGTCGAACTGAGTGGCTTGATCTATTATGTTTTCTATGGAAACACCGACGTTGATCGTTTCACTGGACGAATAGCTTTGTTTTTCAGGAGATGCACTTAATAACACCCCTTTTTTCACAGTTTCGTAAGCTATTTCAATGTCAACATCTTTATATAACATGGCATTATTGCTCACTGTATCATACTGCACGGGATATATCCGTAAAACCACGATCTTGTTATTTGGATTACCATATGTGAAGTAAGAATGGGACGTATCAAACAGGCCGATCGAATCTGGTGCTTGAAGAAACTCTTCATAAGATTCAGGCCACGGAGGAGCAGCATTTTTGATTGGAATGTTTAGGCTTCCGAGGCTTACAGAGTTGCTTCGGTTGACTGAAATACTGTTAATTTGGGCATCCTTGGGCAAAGGTATTTTGAACTCTCGAACAGGCACTGCAAGCATACCTAAGTCTTGATTATATTCG
>JAYENM010000282.1:0-1822 GCA_034722095.1 Caldifarciminota bacterium
ATAGAGGAAAGAGCAAAGTTGGGGATGGCTTTAGTCTTCCAGCATCCACCCACCATAAAAGGGATAAAATTATCCAAACTCTTAGAGAAAATTTCTGAGTAAACAGTGGACATAAAAGAGTTTTCAGTAAATCCCAATATTTTGGAGAGGGAAATAAATGTTGGTTTTTCTGGAGGCGAAAGGAAACTATCAGAGATTATACAAATAATCAGTTTAGACCCCAGCTTTGTCGTTTTTGATGAATTAGATGCCGGGTTAGATATAGAAAATCTTGGGAGATTGACATCTATAATAAAGGATAAGTTGCTCGACAACGGCGTTTCGATTCTTCTAATTACACATAGAGGTGATATACTCCGTTTTCTTAAGCCAAATGTTGCGTATGTTATGTTGGATGGAAAAATTGTGTGTTCTTCGGGGAATTGGAAGGAAGTATGGAGAACAATTACGAGGTATGGATATGAAAAATGTAAGGAGTGCAAAGAGCGCAAATTATTCTCAGATTGACAATCAAGTTGAGAAAATTTCCGAGAGTAAGGAAGCTGTGATACTGCCGAGTCTTAAGGCTTACGAGAAGCTCAAATGGACGAGAGATTATTTTGAGCAGAAACCAGAAGAGGGTATTTTATATGGGTGAAAAAGCAGATAAACAATCCTCTAACCACCTGTATTGCTATCTCCTTACCAAAGGTTTCTCAAGACATAAGAAACTTGGTAGTAATAGAAGAGAACATAGAAGCAGAGATATACAGCATCTGCAGTGCAATCAAAAAGAATCTGTGTGGAGTCCACATAGGGCAATCAAGAGTTGTTGTAAAAGAAAACTCTACACTGAAAATGAGGCACTTTCATAACTGGGGAAGAGGAGACCGAGTTAAATCAAGTTTAAAATTCTTTCTGGAAAAAGAAGCAAAATTGTCTTATACTTTCAAGTGTTTGGCTGTACCAGAAACATTAAAAACGGAGAGCAACACCTTTTTAGATTCTCGTTCTTCAGCAGACTTTGGGATAGCTGTTTTAGCTGAAGGGAGCAGGGTTGATATGCATGACTCCATTTTCCTGAACGGAGAAAAATCCAGTGGGATGATGAAATTAAGGGTGATTGCCGATAAAAATTCGAAGATTTCTACCCACAGTAAAATAATAGCAAATAGTGCTGGTAAAGGACATTTGGATTGTACGGGCTTATTGTTAGATGAAAATTCGAGCATAAGCGCAGTACCAGAACTTCTAAATAAGAATAAGGGTGCTACGCTTACACATGAGGCATCGATAGGCAAGATCTCAGAGGAAGAGCTGAATTATTTGAGGAGTAGAGGACTTACAGAAGATGAAGCGATCAATTTAATTGTAACTGGATTTTTAGGTGAGGAAATACCTTTCGCTTACAAAGGGCGCATTCTGACAAAGGCTTATATGTGAATTCAAAGTAGGTTTACCTATAGTCGGGTCAGTATGAAAGTGTGTCGGAAGAAAAAGTTGTTTTAAGAGAGGGCTAAAGATGAAAAACCTGTTATTTATAATATTTTTAATCTTTGGTGGGCAAACCCTTGGTTGCCTGGTGGGATTAATAAAAAATCCAAAAGAGTCTATTCTGTATGGCTCTTTATCATTCGCTGCTTCAATGATGTTAGGTATATCATTCTTTCAATTGATACCTGAGAGTCTAAAAATCATACCCTTCTACCTGGTAATAGTCTCTTTCTTTCTCGGAATAATTATAATGCGAATTGTTGACCACCTCCTACCCCATATAAATCCTGAATTGCTTAAAAAAGAAAGGCCATCTGTTAAAAGAAGTGTTGCTATGCTTGTTATTGGC
>JAYENM010000283.1:0-1822 GCA_034722095.1 Caldifarciminota bacterium
TGTTTCTTTCTCGGTAACAATAGATTCCACTTCTTGGACTCAAATAATTCCCGAAGATTCTAAGAGAAGATACGCCGTTATTGAAGCTACCTCTACATCAAATGAAGGGTTTATATGCGTGTCTACCTTTACCACTACAAGTATAGAATGTACGAATAGTGTAATAGGTCAAAAGATAGGTTTAACAAGACATTATATTGAAGATTACAGCGAAGCCATATTGTATGGAAGAAATTCCTCGGCTTCCAGTCTGTATCTTATAGGTGAATATCAATACGATTCTGCGGATTAAGAGGGATGAATGAGACTACTTATATTTTTAATTTGTTTCCTAACAACAGTACCTTGTTTCTCCAAAACTGCATCATCCTTAATTGCTGACACACGGCTCTTGGCGAGAGATCCCTCCTCGGTGGGCCGTGTGCGGTATTCAGATACGCAAATACTTGCATTTCTAAATGAAGCGCAAGGAGATGCTATCTCAACTACCTTGTGTATTGAAAAGCAATATTCATTTGAGACTGTTTCAGGTACAACTTATTATTCAATGCCGGATTCATTTATAACAGTCAAACGACTTATATCTGATGACCAAAGATTGGATGAGAAGAGTCCGACTAAACTTGATAAAGAAGCGGCTGAATGGGAAACCGTAACAGGAACGCCGATAAATTTCTTCATAAATTTTTCAAGCAGGGCAAAGATAGGTTTTTATCCTGTACCTGATTCTACAAGTTCAACAACCACAATAAGCATGGAATACTACGCAAATGCTGATGACATGACATCTTCGTCAACCCCTTTTAACGGGATAACTGAATTTGCAGCATTTCATAATATGCTGTCCTATTATGCCGCCGCGCAAATGTTGTATATTGACGGACTTGTAAATATGGCTGATAGGTACATGCAAAGGTATATATATTTCAAAGAAGTGTTTAAAGGCTCATGTAAGGCAAGGCCGTCTTATATGCCAAAAATAAATATGTCGCCTAACAGGTGAATATGAGAATTATATGGATACTTTTATTAGCAACTATAAATCTGGGAGCGCAAAATACTCTCAAGTCGTTTAGTATTCCCAATTTTAATGCCGGAGTAATTACTCAATATAATCCTGTCTTAATACCTGATAATTCCGTTCAATGGGCTGAAAATGTCTATTTTGATGTTGACGGCGGAGCAACTCGCCGAAAAGGAATTTCGCAATTCAATTCAAGTGTCTTCCCTGATTCACAACCAGTACGCGGTATTTGGCCATTTACGGCAGATGACGGTACAAGGTATATATTAGCCCTTTCAAGTGAAACAATCTACAGAGCGACTACTTCAGGCGAGTTTGAGGCTATAAGCGGTTTATCGGGATATTCGGCAATTTCAGATATGGATGCGACTACTTTAATGGGGAAAATATGGTTTACCAACGGTGTTGATTCTGTCGCGTGGTGGAATGGGTCAAGTACTAAGACTGTAACCGAAGCTCCTATTGGTTCACTTATTGAGTCATATCGAAACAGAGTCGTTATAGCCGGCAAGAGTGGGGAATTGTCAAATGTTTTAATGAGCGAAGAATTGGACGGCGAAGAGTGGACTCTCGGACCAACATTAAGCGGATCGCCTGTAAGTATAAAAATAGGCGGGTTAAATGGAAAACCAATAAAATGTATGTATGCTGGATATAAAGATTTACTTTGGCTATGGACTGAAGACGAAACTTTTGCTGTTTATGGCTTTGGGTATAATGATTTTGCAGTTCGGCAATTATCCACAGAAGTAGGTTGTATTGAAGATAAAAGCGTTCAAGAAAAAGATGGCGCGCTAT
>JAYENM010000284.1:0-1810 GCA_034722095.1 Caldifarciminota bacterium
TTGCTTCCTGTACGCCAAGAACTCATGAACCTCTTTTTCAGGAAACTATAAGAGAAGCGGGTTTAAATAGATATCTTTTTGAGATGGCTAATATTCGTGACCAGAATTCCTGGGTTCATATGAGAGAACCAGAAAAGGCTACAGAAAAGGCAAAAGATTTAGTAAAAATGGCAGTGGGAAAAGCCCGATTGATAGAGCCCCTGGAGAGAACAACATTAAAAGTTTTTCATAAAGGATTGGTAATTGGGGGAGGAATATCAGGGATGGTATCAGCTTTATCTCTTGCCGAGGAAGGATATGAGGTATATCTAATAGAAAAAGAGAGTGAGCCTGGCGGACAGGCAAGGAATATTTATTATACCCTGGAAGGTGAAGATGTACAGAGGTTTTTAGGAGAGCTTATAGAGAGGGTCAAATCAAATGATAAAATTCACCTTTTTACCAAAGCTCACATTGAGAATATCGAAGGGTTCGTGGGTAATTTTAAGACCAGAGTTAAGGTAGATTCTTCTTCAGAAGAACTTGAGCATGGAATTATCATTGTAGCCACGGGAGCAGAAGAGTATACACCTACAGAATATCTTTATGGTGAAGATGAGAAAGTGGTTACTCAAAGAGAACTGGAAAAGCTTATTTTTAGTGGAAAACTGGATGTCAGTTCTCAAAATTCCATTGTGATGATTCAATGTGTTGGCTCAAGGAATGATAAACATCCTTATTGTAGTCGTGTTTGCTGTTCAGAAGCTATAAAGAATGCCCTTAAGATTAAAGAGATGAATAAAAAGGCTAATGTTTATATTCTTTATCGAGATGTAAGAACCTACGGTTTTAAGGAAGATTATTACCAGAAGGCTCGAGAAGAAGGTGTTATCTTCATTCGGTATGAAGAAGGAAAAGAACCCAGAGTAAGAAATAACAAAGGAAAGATTGAGGTTCTTACAGAAGACCTTATCCTAAAAGAAGACCTGTTGATTAATGCTGACCTTGTAGTTTTATCTACAGCCACAGTTCCCCGAGAAGATAATAAGGAGCTCTCTCAAATGCTAAAAGTCCCTTTAAATGAGGATGACTTTTTCTTAGAGGCTCATGTAAAGCTTCGCCCGGTAGATTTCGCCACAGATGGGGTTTTTCTTTGTGGTCTGGCTCATTCTCCAAAGTTTATTGAGGAGAGTATCTCCCAGGCCAATGCTGCTGTATCACGTGCTTGCACCATTTTATCCAGAGAGCAACTGGAGACAGAGGGGATTGTATCAGGAGTAGATGAGGTAAAGTGTGTTGGGTGTAGTCTTTGTAAGGAAGTCTGTCCCTACGGGGCAATTGATATAAAGCTAAAGAAAGTGCTTGGAAAAGAAAAAGAGGTGGCTGAGGTGAATGTAGCCTTATGTAAAGGTTGTGGTGCCTGTGCTGCATCTTGCAGGTCAGGGGCAATCAACCTGAAAGGATTTTCTGATGAGGAGATATCTGAACAGATAGGAGCTTTAATATGAGGGAGAAAGAACCCAAAATCCTTGCTTTTTTATGCAACTGGTGCTCTTATGCTGGTGCGGATCTTGCAGGTGTTTCCAGGATTCAATACCCACCAAATGTAAGGGTAATTCGTGTTCCTTGCTCCAGTAGAATAAATCCACTTTTTATTTTGAAAGCTCTTCAGGAGGGTATAGATGGAGTCTTGGTAGCCGGTTGTCATCCTGGTGATTGCCATTATATCTCGGGGAATTATGTTGCCAGAAGAAAATTTGCTCTCATCAAGAGTTTCTTGGAATATATTGGAATTGAGGAAGATAGGGTTCAGTTTGCCTGGGTTTCGGCA
>JAYENM010000285.1:0-1809 GCA_034722095.1 Caldifarciminota bacterium
CACGCGCTAAAACGCCGGGAAAAATACAAGGTGAAGCTCCGGCGATAGCAGAAGTTATGTCAGTTTACAATAAAGCTGCTAAAGGTAACAAAAAAGCGTTAGCACAAATACGAGAATGGTTAAGTGCAGGGTATCTTGTCACCGATGAAACTGGTAATTTAAAAGGAAATCCTGACATTTATGGAGGTTGACGATGGCGTTATTGTTACCTCCACTAAACCTATCAGGAGCGAAGAAATTAGGTAAACGCGCGGCAAAGCAGACTATAAAAACTTTTGCGCCGTTTACGTTACCTCTTGTAGGATATACCAGCGAAGAAGAACGCAAAGGTTTTGAACAAATAGCACGAGGACTGGAAACTCCACAACAAGCATTATATCAATTTTCTTTAAAACCAGAAAAAGGCGTTAGCGAGGCAATACGAAAAGCTCGAATTCGCACTAAAGATATAACCGCCGCTGATTTAACTAAAGACATTCCATTTCAGGAAATATCGTTACCATTAACATTCCCGGGCCCCGCAGGGGCTGTTTCACGCCAAGTTAATCTTTCTTCAGAACAAACACGTAATCTTGTAAACACCTATTTAGATATTTTTGCTGATCCTTTGTGGTTGACAGCTGGAGCCCTTCGGCAAATTCCTAAAACGGCGACAAACCGAGGTATTGCCAAAGTAGCCAGTAAAGTTTTGAAGTCAGGTAGTCCTGTGGAGGTAGTCCCCGGGTTTACCGTAGTTCCTCAAAATTATATGCACATAAAAAAGATTGGGGGTAAAGTTAGTAAGGGACGTGTTATGAGGTCAGCTATTCGTAAGTTGACCAAAGAGTTGACACAACATCTTAAAAATACGAAAGTGCCTATCCGGGGAACAAAAGAGACAAGTATGTATGATATCCTTCGTGGACGTGTAGGACAAGAAATGGTTAAAAAAGCGTTTACGTTACCAGCCCTCAAGCCCGGAGAGATACATATGTTTGGTGGGTTACCCTTGCCGTCAAAAGGGCAATGGGTAAAACTAAAATCCGGGAAAACAGGTAAAATACTAAAACTGTTTACAGACAAATCCGGGCAAAAAATAATGAAACTCCGTATAGGGGGGAAGGTTTTACAGACAGGCATCCAGAATATTGCGGAAATGGTTGATAAAGAGGGTAAACCTATCCCAAAACCACCCCTTAAACCCGCAGAACCGCCCCTTAGAGGTGAGATTAAGCCAGTTGAGGGCATTCCCCCTGCTGAACCCGCAGAAGCCCTTAAAATGCCTTCTAAGGACATCTGGACAGGGCGTATGGCAAGCCAGAACATAGATTTTGACGGTATAAAACATTCCGAAACAGATGCGCAATTTTTATATGAGTATGCTCAAGGGAAACTGGCAGAGCCGGAAATGAAAGAGTTAGGGTATGGCAAAACTTTACTGGCAAAAGCCAAGAAAGCCATGTTAAAAGAAACTTCGCGATTGATACGGCAACCCCAAAAACTCAAACCGAAATCTTACAGTTCCCCGGTTTCGCTTATACTGCATGAATACGGCGGTATAAAACTTTCGGATAAGAAGCTATATCCAGAGTTGTATAACAAATTCCCGGGGGTATTCAAGCGATCAGCGAAACTTTCATTAGACCAAATAGCTAAAGAATTGAACACGCCGGGGGGTATAACCTTAGGCAGGGGGGATGAAGCTTTCCAGTTGAATGTCCCAGACGATAGAAATGAAGCGGATTTTTTTGCTGAGATATTAGGTAGTGGAGATATAAACAAGTTAAAAATAAGTGGTGAAGCTTTGGAAAAAAGTATAATTAGAGAACA
>JAYENM010000286.1:0-1809 GCA_034722095.1 Caldifarciminota bacterium
CGCTCCTATGGCGTGGACTCAATCGCCATAGACGAAGGCAAGAATGGCTTAGTTGATGTAATTTTTGTTAGATACTGTTGGCGGGTAAACAGAATTATCCAGGAATTTGCCTCAGACCAGGACGGTAATTTCATCGATGGTAAATTCAATAAATTACCTAAGAAAATAAGAGACGCTTATAATGCACAAGAGGTTAATAAAGAATACACAGTAGTCCAGGGAGTCTATCCCAGGGAAGACTTTGACCCTAAGCTGAAAGGCAAGAGAGGTGCTAAATATAAAGGCTCGTGGTTCTTAGATGATCAGAATAATAATGATACTTTCTATGAAGAGGATTATGTTAAGCTACCGATAGCAATAGCCAGAGCAATAAAAGTCAGGAATGAGGTCTATGGCAGAGCATCAGGCTCAATGTTAATCAGCACAATCAGAAGTGTAAATTATATGGTAGGAAAGACTATTGAGATTGTGGAGAAGTTTGCCTCACCGCCCCTGGGTACTTGGAACGCAGCTCTTTGGGGGGATAGTGTATTAGATACCTCAGCGGAAGGATTGACTGTATTCAACCAGGAACTAATGGGAAAGTCAAAACAACCGGTGTTCCCTCTCCAAGATGTAGGCGACCCCAGAGGGATAATAGAATTTCTTATTCCTTATCTTAATGAAAAAGTAACCACAGCTTTTAAGATTGATATTCTCTTAGATTTCAACGCAGCCAAGGATATGACCGCAACAGAGAGTATGCAGAGATTTGCTATCAGAGGAAAATCTTTAGCGGGAATGCTTATGCAACAAAAGACAGAACTCCTTATGCCTCTTATAGATAGAGTAATATCTTTGCTTTGGCAGATGAATACATTAGGGATAAATTCAAGGATTGTACCGGATAGGGCAGATGAATTAAGGCAAATTGGCAGGCAGGATGTAATTATACCGGATGCTGTATTAGATTGTATAAGAGAAGGCAAACCCTGGTATAAGGTTAAATTTAAAGGCGAGTTAGATAGACTTACCAATACTCAAGCCATAGAGAAGATAGTGCAAGCCTTACAATCCTTATCTGCTATGGCTTCACTGTTTCCCGGAATATTAGAGGCAGTAGAGTGGTATGCTATGTGGAAAGATATAAATGAGTATTTGGGAATAAGATATTTTAAAGACGAAGATGAGTTTAAAAAATCAATAGAGGCAATAGCCAATAGAGAAAGAATGATGATGTCTGCACAGATGGGAGAAGCCGGGGGCAAGGTTGAAAAAGACTTAGCTCAGGCAAGAAAATTGAACAAAGAAGCCAAGGAGGGCAAGAAGTGAGTAAAATTGATGACATAAGACAGCAGAGAGCTAAAAAGAAACAAATGAGCGATGAAGAAGCGGCAAAGCTAAAGAAGGCGGCGAATATAATATTTAACTCTGAGGAAGGAGTGATTGTAGCAAAAGCAATGATGAAGGTTTCAGGGATATATAAATTAGTAAAGACCAACAACCCGGTAGATATGGCAACTGAGCGTGGGAAAGAATATATGTATTTGTTTTTCTGTAAAGGATTATTGAACCAAGATTTATTAACTAGAATTGAAAGTAGAGGAGGTGCGTGATGCCAGAAGAGAGAACGGACTTAGGTAATGCACAAGGCGACCAAGGCCAGCAAGGAGACTCAGGGGACCAAGGTAATCAAAATCAACAAGGGCAACAGGGAGACCAAGGCAATCAAGGTCAGCAAGGAACTCAAGAGTTTGAAATACCCGAAGAACACAGAGAAAAGGGCTGGGCTAAGAAAGTAAAGAGTAGAGAAGATGTCTTTAAGCAACT
>JAYENM010000287.1:0-564 GCA_034722095.1 Caldifarciminota bacterium
ATCTTATGTTTTCTCTTTCAAAGCCCGCTTTTTTTATCTTTCTGAATTGGGAGAGCGTCACGAGTTTTTCAAGGATGCCGTCATTCGTTATTACGATCTCTGCTCCTCTTACCTCCCTGTTACTTGACTCTTCATATCTGGGGTCGGTTATAAGAGTTGCCCGCTCTTCTGTGACAAGAAGGACTCCATTATCTCCCCTGTAACCTGTAAGGTATCGTATGTTCGTCTGATCAGTTACAATAAGGGCTTGGACCTCCATCTTCTCTCGTAATCTATCTATCCTTCTTTTGGTCATTGGGTTATTGGGTTATTTTCTGTTTTTGCCTTTTAATAGATGCGATATATCCATTCAGAACCTTGATTAGATGATAGGCATCCTGTTTCAAACTGCTTAAATATTCCTCATCAATATATCCTTCATCGTAGCACTCATTGAAATCATCAATCAATTCACATATCGAACCTCTTGATTGTCTACAAAATTGGATATTCTCTTGATAATGGTAACGGCCATACCCCTCTGCAATATTATTAGTAATAGACAGTTTTGCCCTTTTCATTTGA
>JAYENM010000287.1:574-1808 GCA_034722095.1 Caldifarciminota bacterium
CCTCGCTAACTTATAGACATCGAGGTCTTCAAAAGAGCGAATAGGTTGTTTTTCCATAATTACCTAATTACCCAATGACCTAATTACTTAATAAGATCGGGGGAGCCGGATTCGAACCGGCGACTTCCTGGTCCCAAACCAGGCGTGCTACCAGACTGCACCACCCCCCGGTAATATATTAGACGCTGATTTACCCCCTTAAATAAAATCGTTTTAGTAATCACTCTAGCGTTTATTTCTATGTTATTTAACGGGGTGAACGCAGATTTACACAGATGTTAGATTATAGATTGTAGTATTATTCACCACAAAGGCACAAGGAGGGTTGATTTTCGATTTACTATTGACAATTGAAAATTGAAAGGCAAATGCTAATTGCTAATTTTGCATTGCTAATTGAAGATTTTAATAACCCAAATTTTGCTCTACAACCTGATCCAATTTGTATTATTTGTACAAGAAAACCGTTTTTGATGAAACCCGCTAATGTTGAGATTTTTTGTTAAATCGCCGTTTACGTTTTATGTGTTAGGCACTGCGGTGGCCTCATACCTTCTCCAACCTTTCAATTTCTTTTCTGATTTCTTCGATCACCTCTGGGTTGTAAATGACTTTCTTCTTTCCTTCCTTTAATGAGATGACATAGAATACTTTACCTCCGTATTTGGCAGTAAATTTCTCATGTGTATTTTTCTGAAATTTAAGTTCGTTGATGATTTGCGTAATATAAGCATACCCCGCCGGCTTAATTTGAAGTCCAATATATCGATCCCTTACATTGATGAAAAAATCCACATTGTATCCTCTATCCCATTCATCTGGCGCAGGCTCAACTTTAACGCCCAATGCCTGTTGCAATTGTCCATAGATGGTCTGTATCTCAGATTGGTATCCATCGTAGGTTCTATCAATTACTAAATTGATGATAAAATCAATACAATGCTCTTCTGTAATGCTTTCAATTTCTGCTTGGCATACTTCAGTTATCTTTATGTATAGCCTTCTCCCAAGTTCTTCTAAATGTTGTTTGGAATGTACATTTTTATAATAATACTCCTTCCAATTCCTCAGGGATTTAGGGGAACACTTTCTTATCAATTCTGAAACTGGACCAACTTTGTTTTTCTTAGTCAGCCCCCATCTCATATTCGCTTGATTTAATATCCATTCTTTTGCCATTATATTAGGCTCCTATAAGTTAAGAATTTAGTTCTATATTTATAATCCCTTGTAA
>JAYENM010000288.1:0-9230 GCA_034722095.1 Caldifarciminota bacterium
CCCTAACCTGTCCTAATAGTGGTGAAACTTTAACAAAAGGGCAGGATTACACTATTACCTGGGATAGCAGTAACGTCACTGGCGATATTCAGATTCATCTCTACAAAGGGGAGACGAACATTTTGCCGCTTGCCGCCGATGCACCTAATACTGGCTGTTATCCTTTCAACCCACCTGATTCTCTTGAGGACGGAGACGACTATCGCATTGGCATTAGCGCCATGGATGGAACGGTTTCAGATTTTAGTGACAGTGATTTTACCATCCAATCCTCATCTTCAGCGTTATTACTATCTTGCCCGCTTAGTGGGTATAGTCCATACAATGTCCCTATCACTAGTGTATTTGATCATTCGATGAATATTCCCTATTCATCTCCGGATAATATCGTGGTTGCCTACACTGGTGAGGAAGGACATTATGAATCTATTCAGGGTTGTTATAATAGATCAGATGAACAACCTTTTACAATTAATGGAAATTATACTGGTGCAAAGTGCTGCGGTACTATTTACTACCTGTGTTATGATGGACATCCAGGATTCGACTATTCTGTGCCTACAGGGACAGATGTTTTATCTGCTGCTTCTGGAACGGTAGTTTATGCTGGATGGGACGATCCTAACCCTGAAAAAGGCCTTGGGTTGTACATAAAAATTGATCATGGCAATGGCTATCATACTTTGTATGGCCATCTTAGCTGGTTACTTGTATCTGCAGATGACAGCGTTGCTCAAGGACAACTTATTGCAAAAACAGGGAATACAGGTGATTCTACCGGTTCTCATTTTCATTTTGAGGTAAGAAAAGCCGGAATTCCGGTAGACCCTTATGGGTGGGAAGGTTCTGGTTCAGACCCTTATACAAAGACAGTCAATATAAATTTGTGGGATCCTAACATAACTGGTATTACCCCTTGTTCAGACACCCCTCAGGATCGATCACTCGTCCGTATACAGGGCCAAAATATAGTCTATTGGCTACAAAATGGAAAAGCTTATCATGTCCTGAATCAACAAATTACTGATGATATGTCAAGCCTTGCCGGCTGGAATCACATATACGAATATCCTTCTGACACCCTAATAATTAACCCCTCGGGATCTTTGCCGATAGAAGGTACTTTTGTCCAAGGGCCAGATTTTATAGATATTGGTGTCGACTCTGATGGTTTGCTTGTTAGGCAATCTGATAATTCAAAAGTTTATCTTATTGAAAATGGTACAAGAAAATGGATTACGACTGAATCGATATTCAACGTGACTGGATACAGTTGGGATGACGTAATAAATGTTACGAGTAAAATCATAAATACTATTTCTGAAGGAGACCCAATTTCTTCAAATGATCTTACTTTAGAAGAGTTGAATGAACTTTTTAGTTACGATTGGGATATTTTTGACCGAGAGTCAATCTATGCAATAGTAAAAAATTGTATTGCTGATCCGGAGTACACTTACACAATTTGGGAATATAATCCTAAAGTGATTTCAGGCATAGAAATTCCCTATTTTAAAACAAAACAAGCAATAACTCTCTCTACAAACGAAAAAATAAGGACATACCATTCCATAACCAATAATCCTATTGGACCATTAGTATCCTACACTCCGAACGGCCCGGTTGTTGAACAGATGATAACTCCCTGGTTTGACGCAGTTTGGGGTAATAACATAAGTGCTGATGACAGTTTCAATACGGTTTATAAAGGCATGCCTGCCGATGGAGAAAAGTTTGAGGTAATTAGTCGCATTGATCAATACTCCCCTTTTGATGGCACAACTAATGATAAATCCTATTTTTTTACCTATGATACGAAAGATGATGCAAACGGCAATGCCGTCACTCTGACAGAGTGGATTGATTACTTAAAGGCTGTGACTGTATCTTACGGAAGACCGATTGACACATTGACCATCTTCGCGCATGGCTCTCCTGGCAGTGTCAATATGTCAGACGGCTTCAAACTGGTAGATGACTTGGCAACCGGGCTCGGCATCGAGAGATTGAAAAATGAAAATATCCTGGCACCTGATGCGACGATATTGCTGTTTTCATGCGATGTCGGAAAAGGAAGCGCTGGTGAGGCATTTATTCAGAATCTGGCCGACTGGTCTGGCGCTACAGTTTATGCCAGCAGCAACCGCACTGGACCATATGTTAAAAAAGACAACCTTATAGCACAAGACTGGGACCTGGATGTTGTTAAACTTCCAACCGATCCAGGCACGCCGCAGGCACCTCTGGCAGTTACGGAATCACCTGAGAGCGTTTCGGCAAACACGCTGGCGATCTTGGATGGTACAAAATCAACTGATGCAGATGATAGTATTGCTTCGTACTTTTGGGAACAGTTAAGCGGCACAACTGTATCCCTATCCGATGTCAACTCTGTCCAATCTGTTTTTACAGCACCTACTGTAAGTCAAGATGAAATACTGACATTTCAGCTTACTGTTACCGATCACAGCGGACAGCAATCAACTGATACCTGCACTATAACCATAACCGCTGTGGATACCCTCCCATCACCGCCAACTGGTGTTAGTGTCTATTATCAGACCTCAATTGGTTGGAATTACCTGACTTGGAATTATGTAAGTAACGCTGCAAGCTATAAGGTATATTGGAGTACCAGTCCTGGGGTATCAGTTGCAAGCAATGTAATGCCGGAAACTGTGACAACTGATTTTGGGCATACTGGTGTGGCAAGTGGTTCATGCTATTATTATCGGGTATCCGCAGTCAATTCAGCAGGAGGAGAGTCTGGCCTCTCCTCCGAGGTATTCGTATGTCTGCCGGCATCCCTTCCCGATATCCCAACCGGAATTAATGCAATTTACGAGGAATCAAGTGCCCGGAACTACATCACCTGGAACCAAGCCACTAATGCAACAGGCTATAAAGTCTACTGGGGCACAAGTACAGGTGTGTCTGAAACGAGCCAGGTTATGCCGGAGACGGCTACGATTGATTACGGTCATACAGGTGTGGCGAGTGGTTCCTGTTATTACTACCGAGTGTCCGCTGTTAACCCAGCAGGTGAGTCAGGCTTATCATCTGAAGCATCAGTATGCCTGCCGGCAGCACTGCCAAATGTTCCAACAGGGGTCACTGTAGTATACCAAAGTTCGAGTAATCGGAACTATATAACCTGGAATCCTGCCAACGGAGCAACGGGCTATAAGGTTTATTGGGGTACGAGTTCTGGTGTAAACAGCAACAGCAATGCTATGCCAGAAACCTCAACCACTGATTATGGACATACTGGTGTGGAGAGTGGATACTGCTATTATTATCGAGTTGCAGCCGTTAATTCTGCCGGAGAATCCGACCTTTCTCCAGATGTATCTGTTTGTTGTGAATTAGATAATAGATATGTAATTACCAATAATTATATCTATCTTAGCGGCATCAATGGCTATATTGACGCACTCAAGGTCGATCCGACAGGAAGCGGGAATTACGGGGAGAATATTATCAATGCCAGTGGCCGACTGGATTGGCGTATTAACGACGGGGTATTTTCCAACGCAGATACCACGACCCAGATCCAGGAAGCGGGAAGAATCGTTCTCAACAACCAGGCTGGTGCATTGTGGGATATCCGGCTAAATGGCAGTCAATTGTCGAGTTCCTTAAATCTTGTTTATGTGCCGGATTATGTTCAGATCAGCATGGACATTCCATATGAGGATTCAGGCTACTTTGACTATGTCCAGAGAAAACACTGGGAAGTTGATAATAATCACGATGCCCCTGACATTCCATTCAAGACTTTCTATTCTCAGACTGGCAACACCCGAACCATCGAATATTTCATGCGGAACAATGATATCGGTCATTATCTCAAATTCCGTACCAACCATCTGGGAGATACAGCGCATGAACCCACGACTGGAAATAATCGGCTTATTGCCATTGGTGCAGGCGATTTTGATATTGATTTCAATAACCTTCCTTCGCACAATATCTGGGTGGAAAAAGCCAGTGACAGGCTGACTCTCTGTTCAGGGGAGGATACCAATTCACAAACGATCAACTTTGATTTTGAGATTACAAAGTTTGATGAAAATGAGGGAATTGAGATCAATGAAAATGGGGACAAGATGCCCTATTTCTATACGTCGTCAAATGAAACCATTACGAACCGCTACGGTGGACAATACTCATTTGATGAGCTTTTGAATCGATTGTACCGCCAATCTGCCTTTTATTACACAGATGTTGGACTAAATATCTGGTGGAACTGGGCTTCACAGTATGCGGGATTTGTGAATAATTGGTATCGGGACAAGCTCAAGGCTAATCTTGAAACATGGCATCAGGGAGATGACGGTTACGGGCACAATGGCTACATGTGGAGCCGGTCTGACAACCCGGAATGGCCCATGGGCGACCTTTATCTTGCTTACGATTTTCGGCATCTGAACACCAATGCCCTCTTTATCCAGGCTGCCTGGAACTATTATGCATGGGTTGGCGACGACGGTTTTCTTAACGGACAAGTCCAGAGACTTCGGGATGCCATGCAATATCAACTGGATTGGTTGGGCGGTAGCAGTGAATACCTTATCAACGGTCATAATAGCTATGATATGGACCATGGTGGTATACATAACGAGGATATGGGGAGCAATTATTGGGATATATTGCCTTTCGGTGGAAAGGATGCGTACTGTTCCATCGATTTTTACAATTCTTTATTAGCTATGGCCCAGATCGAATACAAAATAGGAAATACCACCGAAGGCGATTATTATTCAGACATGGCAGAACAAGCCAAGACAGCTTACAATGATACTTTCTGGTCAACATCGACAAACCGATATGTCGGTGCCATAGACCGATTGGGGAATGTTCATGACTATGGATTCACCTTTGTAAATATTCAGGCCCTGGCAGCAGGAATTGGGGATTCGGACCAAGCCAATCAGATTTATAACTGGCTCGATTCCAACGATATTTACAGCAAATGGGTATTCGCTCCAAAAAGCAACACCAGCAGCACCAAAGATTTATGGAGAATCCCGGACAACAATGTTTACGAATGGGAAAAGCAAATACAGGATGGTGGAGGGAATCTCTATGTTTCAGGCTATGATGTTATTGCCAGAGCGAAATATCTTGGAGCCGACAACGCCTATGGCCGTTTCAAGGATATTTTGGAGAGATACAGCGAGCCGGACAAGCTGACAGGTGGTTCCCCAACCATATTTAACGAGACTATACAGGGCGGGTCTGATGGTCCTGGGTCTTTGGGTATTATGAGCCATGAATTCCCAGAATCAGGAATAGCCGGATCTTCATTTCTTTATGCTTTCATTGGTATGGAGCCAAAGGCAGATGGGTTGCATATTAGTCCCAGGCTCCCCGCCGGCCAAGAGTATATCGGAGCAAAGAACATCAATTACCGGGGTATGAACCTCAATTTTCACATTACAGATACCACTATCAAAATTGAATGCACAAAGAATGAGAATATTGGAAACAGCTATTATGTTATTAAGTCCGTAGCAAAGAAATTCCCAACAGGAACGTTTGTAGTCGAAGAAAGCTATGAGAATGAACCACCTACAGCCAATGCTGGCCCCGATCAAGCGGTGAATGAAAGAGAAACTGTCACACTGGAGGGTTCCACTTCTTCAGATCCCGATGATGGTATCTCCTCCTATCAGTGGACACAAACGGCTGGACCAGAAGTCACTCTCTCAGATGTCACGGCAGTTCAACCGACCTTCACAGCGCCATATGTAGGCCCAGGTGGTACATCCTTGACCTTCGAGTTGACTGTAACGGATAACGGAGGTCTGCAATCTACGGATAGTGTTATCATTAATGTCTCCAACAAAATAATTGCTGGTGATGTCGATGATAGCGGAACAGTTGATCTGAGTGATGCCATCATGGCTATTCAGGTTTGTGCAGGAATTACTCCAGCAGCGACCGTTTATAAAGAAGCCGATGCAAATCTTGATCATAAAATTGGATTGGAAGAAGCTGTCTATATTTTACAAAAAATAGCAGGGTTGCGAATGGATTCAGACAATGATGGAATTCCTGATGAGTTGGACAACTGTCCGAACACTTACAATCCAGACCAAGCCGATTCAGATGGAGATGGGTTTGGGGACGCGTGTGATGAACCTACTGGAGAGGTTATACTGCAACCTGGCCCTGAACAGGGAAAGGATATCTGGACTACAAGTGTATACTCCTATGCACCAGGGGGAGGTGGTCCTGGAGGAGGATTGGACAATGAGGAGCTACGGGTTGGAGGATGGGCCGACACATACCTTGCCTTGCTCGAGTTTGACCTCACGGGCTTGCCACAACACGCGACATCGGCAGTCCTGGAACTTTACAATCACGATGGGACATCAGTCCCCATGTACCTTGACCGCATCACGGAGTCCTGGGACTGGGACCGCAATGATCGGCTGTGGTGGGCTAATCGCCCGTCAACAGCTCAATGGTTACCGAGCTCTCTTCCTGCACCTGCAGTGAATGCCTGGTATTCCATTGACATTACAGAACTCTATAACGCATGGCAGGATGGAACATATGCCAACTACGGGCTTCAATTACGCCCCACGGCAGTCAACAACCAATGGAATGTTTTCTACAGTTCAGACTATGTCGATGATCCTGCTTTACGTCCAAAGTTGATCGTGACCCCGTGATTACGTATGTCATACATACCGGTGGGTTCCTATGCCATATCAAGCGAGGTCAGTGATAAGAAATAAAGAAATTTAGGTGATGGTGTTAATTTCGGCCTGTTACTCGTTACGAGACTTTGCTTCGTAACGCAATTTGTGAGGCTGAGCCCCAATTTCAAGGTTCCCAGGCAGAGCGTGGGAACCAGAAGAAAGTCGATTTCGCATAAGATACTTTCCATTATAATGCTGCAAGACGATATAGTAAAGCTTTTTACGAGACTATCAGAATAAGGGGATAAAAAATGAAGCAATTGACGGTAATGGTATTGACTTGCATGCTTTTTGTTTCGGGCATGGTCTATGCCGAAACAACAGTATCTTCTAATATTATTAAAGACACTACATGGACTAAAGCTGGTAGTCCGTATTTAGTAACACAAAGCATAGATGTTTATCCGGATGTCACTCTTACTATTGAACCGGGAGTTGTAGTAAAATTTAATGGTGACTTTGTTTTAGGTATTTATGGTTGTATCATTGCTATTGGCTCTGAAGATGAATTAATAACTTTTACAACAACAAGCGATAGTATAGGAAGGTGGAAAGGTATTGTATTTAATGAGGGCGCAAAACAAACAGTTAATGACCAAAATGGCAATTATTATAGTGGAAGTATAATTAAATATTGCAAAATTAATTCTGGTGGAGGAATACAAAATAAGAATAAAGAAATCAGCTTATCTATATTAAATAACATAATTACCAACAATTATAATGGTTCTATTGTTAATGATGGAAATTCAAGGATAGAAGGAAATTTAATTGAAAACAATTATAATACTTTTTATGGGGGTGGTATTAACAATACTGGTAATTCTATCATAGTTAATAATACAATAATAAACAATACAGCTTCAGCTTTAAGCTTATATAGTGATACATATGTTGGTGGAGGTGGGATATATAACACAGGAGACTCAATTATCAGTGAAAATGTTATTTCGGGTAATATCGCAAAAACAGAGCGTAGTTATTATGGGCGCTATGTTTATGGAGCTGGCATATATAATACAGGAAATTCGGCAATTAATAATAATACGATAGATAATAATACAATTACAGGAACTGTTATGTATGGTCGTGGTGCTGGCATTTACAATACAGGCAATTCTAACATTGAAAACAATACAATCACAAATAATTCTATTCAAGAAGCCATTGAAGCTTTTGGCGCTGGGGTATACAATTCTGGAGAGACTATTATAAATAATAACATGATTGATAATAATTTTTCCCATACTTCTTGGCAGCATGATTATGAGATTTATGGAGGGGGTTTATTTAACATTGGTAACAATACAAGTGTTACCAGTAATGCCATAACTAATAATTCTATTTCTGGCGGATTCAAAAGGTGTGGCGCTGGGATTTATAATAAAAGTAATTTATCTTTGATTAGCAAAAACAATATTTCGAATAACAATGCTCCCGAATATTCACTTTCCGGAGGTGGTATATTTAATGCTGTTAATTCTAATGGCACAGTAGTTGAAAACAATATGATGTTCGAAAATGGTATTAATTCATTATATGTAAATGGTGGTGGTATTTATTCAGAAATAAAAATAACTATAAATAGCAACAAAATTCAAAGGAACAAAGGGAATAGTGTTTATAATTATGGCAACTCTTTGATTACAAATAATATAATCACTCACAACACCGGAAGTGGTATTTATAATAACGGAGATAGTATTATTAATGGTAATTTAATTGCAAATAATTGCGAAGATAGTGAATATAATTGTAGTGGTGTATATAATTCTGGTTTTTCTTCTTTAGAAGATAATAGAATAATTGATAATTTATCGTATGGAATCATGACAAACTATCTGGAGAAATTTGCAAAGAATGACATATTTGGAAACGCAGAATTTGACTTTTATTACAAAGGGGTATCTGATCAAACAGCAGTTGAAAATTATTGGGGGACTACAAATTTAAACGAAATTGACAGCAAGATACACGATTATTGGGATGATATAAATCTCGGCAAAGTTGTGTATGAACCTTTTGCTATGATCCCTTTTAATCCTTTTAAGGGGGATGTGGATGGGAATGGCGAGATAGGGTTACAAGATGCTATCCTTGTTCTTCAAGTTCTTTGCAACTTTCCGAATTTAAATATAAAGAAAAAATCGGATGTAAACGGAGATGGAAAGATCGGGTTGGAAGAAGTTATTTATATTCTTCAGAAGGTTTCCGGCCTGAGGTAATAAAACATTAAGGGGGAATTCCGGGGACATGATACATGATTATTTTCAAGTCCAATATGATTTCCGACAAAAATCCGGTATTAAGCAGGACGTGTGTTATTTTCCGAATGTGTTTTTAATCCGCAGATTACACAGATTACACAGATTTTTCTACCTGGGCGTGTTTGCATGTACGCAGACAGGCGTGAGTTATTGGGTTGAATTCCCCGAAGCTTGCTTCGTTTAGATTGTGAAAATCAGATACGCGATACCCCGTAGCTTGCTGCGGGGTAGTTCATTTAATGGCGGGTGC
>JAYENM010000289.1:0-1801 GCA_034722095.1 Caldifarciminota bacterium
CCAGAGGTTGGTAAGGAATCTCAAGAATGGCATGGTTCTTATTGTCACCTCTCTCTCTCCAATTATCATATCCCCTTTTTTCTCCTTTATTGCCTTGATGAATTTGGGTATGTCTTTTGGAGAATGCTGTCCATCAGCATCCATTGTTATCACCCATCTTGCTTCCTCTTTCGATGCAAAATTAAATCCTGTCCTATGAGCCATGCCTTTTCCTTTATTCTTTTCATGCCTTATCACATGTACGCCAAAAGATTGCGATTTAGAGGCGGTATTATCAGTGGAACCATCATCTACCACGATTATATCCTGTGGCGGAAAATTAAGCGATGGAAGAAGTTTTGCAATGGATTCTTCCTCATTGTAGGCAGGTATTATAATCATTATTCTTTCCATATATTATCAAATATATACCACTGTGTTGGATATCTTCTTACGTATTTTTCAAGTACACCTATCCATTTATTTATTGCATCATCTTTAGAAATGGGGTCTATTGCTTCTTCAAAATATACCCTGTATTTATTGTTCTCTTTTACGCAAAACGCAGGAATTATCGGTATTTTGAATCTGTGCGCAAATTCAAATATACTATGAGGGATGCCTATCTTCCTGTCCATAAATCGAACAACTTTATAATTGCCTGTGTAATCTCTGTCTCCAAGGGTCGCTACTACGTTGCCTTCTCTCAGTGTGTTCACTACTTTCTTCATATCTTCTCCAAGATATACTACATCCATTCCTGCAAACATTCTTCTCCTTGTAAAGTATCCGGTAAGACTCTTCTGAGGATGTCTTAAAGCTATAACCGTTGGATGGAATCCAAGCTCAGCCAACATGCTGGCACCCCACTCCCAGTTCCCAAGATGTGCAGTAAGTACAAAAGAGGGTTTTTGCATTCTATCGATATTTACAGGGACAAGAAATTTGAGTATATTCTTTTTATATATTGAAGGAAGTATAAGAAATTCATAAACGAATATAGCGAAGTTCTCGTAAGTCTCTATTGCAAGTCTATGCAGTTCGCGAGAGGATAAGTCTCTTTTTATTACAGTTATTAGATTTTTAAAGACATTATCTTTTCTTTTACCATAGAATGTAAAGTACAGGACATCTGCTATTCTCCTTGTAATAAAAATTGCAAGTTTGTATGGTATGACGTAGGACAAAAATGTGCATATTAGGAAATAGCAAATCATAACTGAATTATACATCAATTTTGGAGAAAAGTCAAGCAAAAATTGACTATGGATATAAGACTACAGACACAAGACCATAGACCACAGACCACAGACCTACGATTTGAGTTGGTAGCCGCAACTTTCAAGTTGCGTGAATTCAGCAAAATTACGGCTTATGTATGCAATCTAACCAGGCTGTGCAGAAATGTGATTTTCCTATGTTGCGGACAGGAATAAACCTTGTCCCTACAGTGTAGGGACAACCCTTGCCATACGACTCTGTGAGTGGTTGTCCGCAGGAGAGCTTTTAATGTCGATTGTGATGGAGTTAAGGCGCCTGCCTGTCATACGACCTGTATAGGTCATACGACCCGTATGGGCGGTAGGCAGGTCAGCCTTTTATCTAAAATCCTTTCCATACGGCCCTACGGCTCGTTCACAGAATCCGTCTCAAGATCCGTATGGATATGGATATGAGATGCTGTGCAACGGATTAACTCCTCCATACGGATGCTGTGCAACGGATTAACTCCAATCTACCTGTCCATACGGATCCCATACGGGTCGTATGACCGTAGGGATCGGTAGACAGGCTTGCTGCTCCATACGGCCCTACGGCTCGT
>JAYENM010000290.1:0-1795 GCA_034722095.1 Caldifarciminota bacterium
AGGATGGTCCTACCGCGTTCATTACACTCACATCGGGATAAAATCGTCTGAGTTTCTTTATCAATCTTATTTTACCTGAAAATCCCTTAAATTTCTTTTCTTTTATAGAAAATGTATACGCTCCGTTCCAACATTTTATAAGTTCACAGGGAGTATTATTCTCGCATAAGATGACTATTCTTGCCTCATGATATCTTTTTCTCAGCGCAAGAAGTGCGGGAGAAAGGCATACTATATCTCCGATACCCCCCCATGCAATTACAAGGATTGTCTTTGGCTCATCCACTTTGTACGGTTGTAAAATATAAGGTAATCAAAGAATATCAATGGGACAAAAAACCCGTTAAAAAGGATGGTCAATCTTCTTATAAGGTTATATATACGCCGATAGAGAGAAAACCTTACAATCAATTTTTGTACCGAAAAGGAAAGTGGTTCCTTTAATAGATGCACAGGATCCAGAAGATACAATTTGAAGGTTTTCTTAAAAGCAGGGTATTTATCCAAAAGGAGTGGAAGGATATGCTCACCAAATCTTTCTGCATCAAGAAGCACCTTTTGTAGATTTACGGTATAGGAATGAAAGGCAACCGCCTCCTTTATATATACAAACCTTTTATTCAAAAGCGATAGCTTATATGCAAACTCTATATCCTCTCCTTGGAAGAAACAAGGAATGGAATCATCAAACAATCCAGCATCTATTGCATCTTTTTTTTTGACAGATGCATTCTGTGTTATAAAACAGGTAAAATCCTTTTTGCCTTTATGCACACCCCTCGTAGAAAGATACTGCAAGAGCGCTCTTTCTCTTGCATTTTTCTTGTATATAACATTACCAATGAATACACCGTCCTCTACCTGATGGGCATTAAGATATACAGAGAGGAGGTCTCTCTCTGCTCTCATATCATCGTCAAGGAATACAATGATATCGCCCTCTGCTGCTCTTATACCATCATTTCTTGTGGTTGCTGTTCCCTTGTTGGTACGGTGTTTTACACTCCTTAAGTTCAATGCACCCTTATAGTTTGATAACCACTCATATGTTCCGTCATCCGAACCATCATCAACTACAATGACCTCAAATTCACCCACATTAAGAGATTGAGCCTCCAGTGATTTTATTGTATCCTTCAAGGAAAAAAGTCTGTTGTAGGTTGGAATTATAACGCTTATCATCTTATTTTCTGAATACACCTACCTCAATCCCTCTAAACCTTGCTGGAGCGGTACCATGCCCGACTCTCATTGACTGTCCAGGTTCACCCTTACCACAGTTCATAACGCCGTGCATCTTCCAGCAATCTTTGTTTCCTATCCCATCACAGGAATTCCAGAATTTTGGTGTTATTCCCGTATAGGTTGCATCCTTTACCACATCACCCAATTTTCCATTTTTTATTTCGTATCCAAATTCAACCCCAAATTGGAAATTTATACGCTTGTCATCTATACTCCATGACTTATTCGTCAAAAGATACAGTCCATTAGTTATACCGTCTATCAACTCCCGAAGAGTAAATTCGCCAGGTTCGAGATTTATGTTTGTCATTCTGATTATCGGGATTCTCGACCACGAACTTGCCCTCATTGTACCAGTGCTTCTTCTCCCAATAAGTGGTGCAGTATCTCTTGAAGAGAGGTAATCGTTGAATATGCCCTCTTTTATGAGATAGATTCTTTGTGCAGGAACGCCTTCATCATCCCATCCGAAACCACCAAGTCCATCTTTGATTGTCGCATCTGCCGTAACATTGATAAACTTGCTTCCATATTTGAAACTGCCGAGTTT
>JAYENM010000291.1:0-9161 GCA_034722095.1 Caldifarciminota bacterium
AATAATATTATAGCCACCGACACTGTCACTATCCCTAAGAGAAGATCTTTCCATAACACCTGGTATCCCCTCAAAATTATAGGCTCTATTCCTATGCCCGTGTCCTGTTAAAATGACTTTTGTATTGTAATACTTCGCTCTATCAAGGAGTTCATACCAGTTATCAACCGAAGGGTCAAGAGGATAGTGTGTCACAAAAATTAAGGATTGTTTTTTATTTGGCAAGTTTGTCAGCACGGAATCCAGCCAGCGTAGGTCTTCGGGAGCAAAATGCCCATCTCCCATACGCATTATTGGGCCCTGATGTAACCCGATAAAGCAATAGCCCTTGTATTCAAACACAAACTTGTCACTTCCAAAGAGTTGTGAGAATTTGGTGCATCCTGACTCCGACCACTTTGTATCGTGGTTTCCGGGAATGATGTAATAAGGCTTCTTTAAACTGTCAAGAATTGCCTTTGCAAGTTCCAGCTCTGAGTTTTTCCCGGTCTCTGTTACATCACCGGAGAGAATAACGAAGTCAATGTCATCCATAGAATTGATGTCATGTACTGCCTCACTTAAGTCTCTTGCTGCAGTCGTCACACCGAGATGCGTATCACTCAACCAGGCGAAACGAATATGCGGCTCTTGTGCAAATGAGAATGAAACCCAAAAAAGAGAAACCAATAGGGTGAAAAGTCGGTAGAATGTTTTCATAACTTACGACCCTACTTAAAAGTTACACAGAATACCCCTATGATATCTATCTATTATTTAAGTATTGTAAATTTTTTTGTCTCAATGAAGCTTTCCGCCTGTAATCTATAAAAATCCTTTGGAATTAAGGCGTCGGCCTTTGGAGTTAAGGCGTCAGCCTTTTATTAAAATCCTGACGGATTAACTCCGTATTAACTCCATTTGCAGATAATTCGCTACAATAAGAGGCCGGCAAGAAAGCCCCCGCCGGCCTCTTATATCCACCTATAAGCCGAGCGAAACATCATTACTTCACGAGTAGCATCTTCTTTGTCGTTGCTTGCCCGTCAAGGGTCATACGGTAGTAATAAATCCCTGAAGCCAAGTTAGAAGCATCAAAAGGAACTCTGTAGTTGCCTACATCCATCGGTTGGCTAATAAGTGTAGTCACTTCACGACCCGCTACATCAAACACCTTCAGCTCGACAAACCCGTGCTTTAAAAGGGTAAATGAAATCGTTGTCGTAGAGTTGAACGGGTTCGGATAATTCTGACTCAGCTTATAAGCTGAAGCTGTTTCAGGAATTGGCCTATCCTCAATACCGGGCGCACCCGCAACATATCTATATACTACACTTCCATTAAAAGAAGCGACATACGCAGTATCTCCAGTCACGCTAAAGGCTACGCCACGAGGACCATTAAATTCGCCTTCTCCAACCTCCGGCATATACAAAGTCGCGTATTCGTTTGTTGCGTAGTTGAAAACTACCAGTCCGTTCTCTGACTGTAGTGCAACATCCTCAGTCTCATGAGATGCCCACAGTGTACCATCTGGGCCCCGATCTAAGGTCGTTATTGCAAACTGGAAGATCGGATCTCCATCTGCATCAATATAAATGCTATCTGCAATCTCATATCCAGTTACGCCTGGTATATCGCTATGGTATTGATAAACCGGACCGCCTGCGCTCAAGTTTCCTGTCCAAAGATCCTTGCCGTCGGCTGATACTTCTATGCCTCTCGCATAACCAGGGTGGGGTGTTAGCTCAATCTCTGTAATTAAAGTGAAATCCGGAGCCAGCATTGAGACGGGAGATACACCAACAACGGTTCCCACAAAGATGTGTCCCTCCGCATCAACCCCCGGTTTTGTCAAACTACCCGCACCTGTCCATTTGGCCATGCCTTCACCAGTTTCAGCATTGATCTTAAGGAGATCTGCCGTGTTACAATAGAGAATATTACCGTCTCCAGCCACTGCCATGCCTCGGCAACGGCCCTCGCTCAGGACTATCGTGTCAGTACCAATAATTATAGTATCAATGGGAGAAATAGGAGCCTCCGTGCCATCAGGATTCCTAACACTAAGCGCAACATGCCCATAACATCCCGTCCAAATACGATTGTGTTGATCAACGACAATACCATGCGGCATTGAGACCGTCGTATCAAAAACACCATCATATACATAGTCCTTCGGCAGTTCTCCCTTTATCCATACACCAACAGATTTCTTCCATACACCGACAGTACCGAAGTTATAATCAGCCAGATATGCTGTTTTACCATCATCTGTCCATGCGGCTCCGCGGGGGGTCATCATCCCACCTTCATATGCTTGGGCTGGGTCCGTGCTAGGAAATCCAATGCTATAAAGTCTCTCACCTGTAGTTACATCAAAGACAAACCACCCGCTTCCTGTACCAGGCACGGTCCACTCCTCTTTTGTGCCACCTGCCCAGAGCTTCCCATCGGGGTCCCAATCCAGACACTCCACCCATAGTTTTACATCATATTCCCAATAGGCAGTGTCTGCTTCTTCAACATAAACTGAGTCCCAATTCCCGAGCGTATCAACGATGGTATACGAAAGAACGCCTGGTATATCGCTATGCCAGTGGATGATGCCTCTGCCATTCCAGGTTGAACCTGTATAGAGGTCTTTACCATCCGGAGTTACAGCGAGTGTTCTATTGATGTATCCCACGCTATCTATAGCGTTACCAACAAGATTGAAATCGTTGTCAAGGATATAGAGTGGGCGTCCTGAACCCACATAACCGACATAGATATTGCCACTAGCATCCTGAACTGCTTCGGTCATTGACGCCTTATCTGTTGGCGTAAACCTATTCATACATTTGCCAGTTTGGTAATTAATGCGGTAAACCGTTGACCACGATGTAAGGAGAATATTTCCGTCGTTATCCAGGCTTATCCCTTTTCCGCTACCATTCCAGGCACTCTCCGTCCATATAGTATCCAAGGTACCATCCGGTAGTTCTAAAACCTTAAGGGGTGAAAAAGATACATGCTCTCCAGTGGTGGGGTCCAAGATGTATACGGGTCTGTAATAACCTAATGTGTCGCCAGTAGCAGGGTCAATAACAGGGTCGCTTGTAATCCCTCCATGCAAGGCAAGCCAGATGTTACCATCAGGGGCAACGACTACACCATGTATTCCATAACTATCATCTATTGGCATACCGAAATCGTAAAATATCCTCTCAAATTCCCACTGTTGTCCCATTGCTACGCCTGCAAAGAGAAGCACCCCCACACAAATCACTGCTGTAATTTTTTTCATAGTTACTCCTTTCTTTGAATATCTCTATTATTAGTCAAAATACATATCCGCTAACATATCTTCGGCATCACCTCCTTTATTCAAATCTTATCTACTACTCTTTATGTATAACCCTTGCATCACCTCCTTTCCTTTTAGAGGCTGTTTAACATTCGTAGATACTGATTTAATAAGGTTCTACAAGCACCCACAAAATGCTATCATCTCCTCTTTTTTGGAATATTTTCAATGGTAGCCGCAACCTTTAGGTTGCGTAATCCTTTAAAATTACATAACTTATAACGCAGGCTGAAGCCTGTGGCTATCAATCTTATTTCTAAATACCCTCCTTAGAATTTTGCCTTTCACAAAATTAACGGGCTCTATTGCCGACCATAATATGGTGCTCCCTCTTTATCCTGCATATCGATTCTGATAATCCTTTTTTTGGTTATATCATCACTACGCCGGTTAACATAGAGGTATGACCCATTGCCCCAGCATAAAGCATAACTCTTTGGTTCCAATGCTCCCGGATACAGTGGCTCAAAACTCTTATCCTGATGCACGATGATAATGGCTTCTGGTGCATTTGTTCCGACATACATATCTTCATCTGCCGAGAAAGTGATGGATAAAACTTCGTAAGCTGGATCTATTACATTACTCCAATCAAAATAGACTTCATTAGCTCCCAGTTCATCGGCTGAAATAATTTGATTCCGCCATATATATTGTTGACCTGTATCGTCTTTACCACCTACATACACATAGTCATTGAATACCCTCACTGCTTTAATGCCAACCCCTGCATAATCTGCTGCCACTTCGGATGAACCATCAGGTTTCACTCTGTAAATAGCGTTACCACTTCCACCACAGTATATGTTACCCGAAGGGCCAAAATCCAGATCATAGACCCCACCCGGAAGTGCGGTGAACAATTCATCCGTGCCGCCCCCGGGAAGGACCCGAAACATATAGTTTAAGATATTGACATAGTATAAATATCCTCCAGGTCCTACTTTCATAGCCGAAGCCTTATCAAAACTGGAAGTAGCATAATCGTGTTGTTCACCATCCGGCGTAATCTTGGCTATCTTTTTCCCAGCAAGGGATACATAGAGATTCTCGTCTGTATCACACGCAATGCCATAAGCGTCATCGTAATCGCCGAAACTTCCGTATTCAATAGCCGCTAATTTAAGCTTGTATGGATAGTATTCGGCAAATAAAATAGCACCGTCTACTCGAAGCTTGATTGTTAAGGAATCTCCAGATACATTAGGCGCTAATACGACAAGCTCTGTATCAATTGCGGATAAATTTGTCGCTTTTATACCATTAAAATAGACATGATTTTCTTCTATAACTGCGGAAAAATTTTCTCCCCTTATTGTGACTTCGCCAATAACTGCAAAAGTACCTCCTACGGGTTCAACACTGGTAATAACAGGATTGGGTTTATACTCCTGGCCTGGATTCCAAATGCTGGGATACTCCTTTTCACATCCTATAAAAGAAGCAAAAGTGAGAAATAATACGACGATAATTGTAAATCCTTTTTTCATTAGACACCTCCTTGTGAGTAAACTCAATATTGTCTTTGGTGATAATAGTTTATTTTTCATTTCTTTTTATTAAATGAAAACTATTGAGATACTGTAAGACCAACTTACCAAATTCATTGGATTTAGGGTCTTTATTTGGTTTTCGTATTCTTCTGTCTCTATAAAATAATCCTGTCGAATAAAGAGTGCCTAAAATATCAGGACGATTATCGATTGGGAAACCGGCTTTTTCCCAGTAGCTCTGTATAATTCGCAGATAAGCAGATGCATAATAGATATTTAAAGTGTCATTTTTTAATTTATAAATTAATTCCTCAGGACTTTCGCTTACTTTTAAAATATTTCTGTACTTCTCCCCCGGATAAAATTTACTAAAAGGATCGTTTAATTGCTTCTCTATCCAATAAGCTGTCTTAATCTTCACCTGACAGAACCCTATTGAACTGTTTCTCCCTGCTCTTGCAAGAATAATGTCAAGAGCATCATCAGTCCAATCGTAGAATAACGCTCTTTCAACAAAGACAATTGCCGATAGATATTCCCAATTTACATCAAAACATACACCGGCTTGTTGAAATAGTAATTTCCTCTCTTTTATCTTCAAAATAGTTGTATCGGGTGCCTCAGCAGATACAACTCCTACCTTCATAAGCAGTGTTGAAACTATTAGAATAAAAGCGATAATATTTAAAGGCTTTGTAATCAGTTTATAATTATCGAAGTAGGGTTAATTTTACTGTCTTTGAAAATTTCTCCCCACTTTCTTTTATTGGTGCAGCTTTAAAGTTAATAAAGTATATACCACTCGGCACATCAACGCCTTTGTTATCAGTACCGTTCCAGGTTAATTGATGAGCTCCTGCTGGTTTTGATGGAATAGTAAGATGGTTTATGACCTGTCCAGTTGAATTAAAAACCGTTACTTCAACTTTTGAAAAACATGGAAGAGAATATCTTATAGTTGTAGATGGACTGAAAGGATTTGGATAACTTCCTAATAATTCAAATCTTTCGGGTATTTGTGTAGTGTTCTCTATCTCCTCAAACTGATCGGCTTTCCCATCTTTTGGAGTTGTTTCCCATCCCACTTCATCACCCAAAAGATGATGTGCCTGTATTGCAGAAGAGGACCCTGGAAAGTAGTAATCCAATTGATTTAATACCTCTATTGTATTTTCCATATCCTCTTCATTAAAGTAGTACATAAACTTTTGAAATAGGGCAACTTCTGCAAGAAATGTATCTCTATATTCTTTGAAGACTTTATCTATTCTTGGAGTTCCCGTTCCACCTTCAAAGAATGCAAGTAGAAGTTCCGCAGATCCATAAAGTACCTTCTTCTCCTCTATTTCTGATAGATGATATAGATAACCCTCGAATGCCTCCATATCATACCCTTCTCGGGCATCAGGCAATCTACTTGCCTGCCACAGAAGGTCTAATGCAAAGAGTGTCTGAAGTGAATCTGGATGTGTCTTTATTACATTTTTACAAATCCCACAGGCATATTCTGGATAGTTATTGTAAATCAATGTGTGCGCGAACCTCAATTGCTGAATCAGGCTCCAGTCTGGATTGAAATACGACATAACATCGTCATTCTTATTATCCTTATTTATAGGTAATTCATCACCGAAAGCAATATCGAATGCTTCCTCTTCAGGGGACGCCTTCCATTTGCCCCCGGAAGGTGGTTCTGTTAAGTAAGGAATATAATCAACATTTCCTGAAAACCACCACGAAGGGGGATTAGCAGTGCCCCACCAATTAGTCTCGGCAATAACCGTACAGCCCGGTCCAGCTATTACTCGACCCAGATCACTTTCGCCAACAAAGCTGTTATATCCATATAAACAGCAAAAATCTGAACCTAAAAATGGGTTAGAATTAGATTCTGCAAAAAGCCCGCAAATACCATTATCATGAAAATAGTTATAGCCTGGCTGGGAGTAACCACAAAGTATAGGTGATGAGTAATAATCGCACAAAAGACCAACTGCTCCACCATGTACTTCATTAGAGCGAATATCTGGCGAAGCACCATAATTATATATGCCATAGGCACTACAATCGATGCTATTATTTTTTATTACGCAAGTTGGGACTCCCTGAGAGTTGTAATTGTAGATACCATAAGAACAATCTGTTATGTCATTATTATCAATGAGGGGTCTGCCTTGATTGTTATATATTCCATAATAACAATTTTCTATTTCACAATTTTTAATGTCCGCATCAGAATCATACAAATAAATGCCTTTATTTGCATACTGAAATCTACAATATTCTAAACGACTATTAGAGGATGAAGAATTGTTAAAACGAACAATATGGGGGTTTTGGGAAGACTGAGAATTAAAAACGATACGTTTGCTTGAAGTCCCCTCCGCAAGAAGTGTACCATATACATAAAATTCTTTGCCACTGGGCAATGTTATTTCTGATCCCGGCTCAATAGTCAAAGTGATACCGCTTGGAACAGTTACATCGCCAGTGAGTGTAAAATTACCAATCCAGATTTCATTATGTGGTAAATTACCTGATAGTGTTGGCGGGTGTTCCTCTTGTGTAAGATAAACATTAGTTGAAATAACATAATAAATAAGTGTAATCTTACATGTTCTTTCTGCTGTTCTGATATTTTGTCCATATGTGACCGTCAACGTTTGAGTTTGTCCACCTGCCAGTGTACCACTATCTGGTGAGATTGTTACCCATGAAGCGTTATCAGTAACCGACCAATCCCTGGTAAGGCTGCCTTCGTTCTCAATTGTATAAGTTGTCGTTCCTGCATACTGTGAAACATAGCGATTGGAAGGTGTGATCGTGAGGGATGGTGTATTCAATAAAGCACTATCTGCGTTTATCCTTCCCCAGCCATAGAGCGAATCCCAGCCGCTTGCTCCCAGGTCATCTGCATGCTTTATTATATCTCGAACTTGTGCGTCATCTAAATTTTCATTCACTGAAAGAATTAGTGCTGCTAATCCGGAAACATGAGGTGCTGAGGCAGAAGTGCCCCCAAAGCTAGAGTAATACTTTCCAGAACTATAACCAGCGGAACCAGTGATGTCAGTGGTGTAAATAATGGATGCCCCACCAGGCGCCATTACATCTAATTCGGAACCAATAGCACTACCGTTTACACCGCTTGTCACCCAGCGAGAGTCATTCTGCACCGTTGCACCAACAGCGATAGTGTTGGAATACTTTGCGGGATAGCGGATGGACTTGTCCTCCGACCCATTACCACCGTTATTTCCGGCCGAAGCTACAATTACAACATCGTAGTTGTTAACAGCTCGGTTTATCGCTTCTTGAAGTTCAGCCCAGCTTGTATTACCACCAAAACTCATGTTGATAACGTTTGCACCCCAGGCAGCGGAAGAGTCGGTGGCGCGTGCCGCAGCAGTTACGCCAATCAACTCCCAACCATATACGTTTATGTAGCCTGCATCCATTATCATCAATTTAACTCCACTGGTTGTTCCCCAACCGCCAGCGACACCCGCGACTCCTTTTGAATTATTCGTTCTGGCAGCCGCTATGCCGGCTACAGCCGTACCATGTCCAGCACCATCATCAGGGAAAGGATCAGGATCATTATCATAAAAATCATACCCGATACCTGAGTAAATATTGTCACTCAAATCTTCATGATAGTAGTCCGCACCAACATCAATGATCGATAGCAAAATATCTGAACTTCCCGTTGTGATATCCCATGCGTCTGGCATCTGAATCTTAGGCAAGTTCCATTGACTGCCGTAGTAGGTATCGTTAGGTGTTGCATCAACCCTGTAGTAGGCTGAGAAGTGTACCACATCAAATGCACCTGTCTGTTCTAAAGCTGACGCTACAGCAAAAGGATCCATCTGTTCGGGCACTTTCAGTTCATAAAATCCACCTACAAACCGGGGAGTAACTACCTTAAGCTGAGGGAGTCCTACACGAGCAAAATCGAATTCCTCTATTTCACCTCTATCTCGAAGTCGAACGACCAATCTCCCCACATCAACAAGATCACCCTGTTGCCCATTGGTGACCGTAAACCACTGCCCATTCCATTAAGCATACTCATAGCCTGCAACTCGCTGGAAATTCACTTGGCCAAAGGAACTTCCAGAAACGGCAGCAAGGCTGAGTATTAGTACTGTGAGCAGTGCATGGCCATTGAAACATAATTTTGGTTTCATATTATCCCCCCTTATTTTATATGTTGTGTATAATACATCACCCTAAATTAGACTTATCTTCTTAAATTTCAAGGGATTACTGTTTCCTCCCCATTTTATCACGACTTTTGGTTGGGTTTTCTCTCTTCTCCCAGTAGGGCATGCCCC
>JAYENM010000292.1:0-9121 GCA_034722095.1 Caldifarciminota bacterium
AAGACAAGGAACGGTACAGATACCACACGGGCAGCCAGCCAATAGTTCCATGCTTACCATTTATCCTGCCAACCAGTTCATCCACTTCCTTTTTGAGTAACATATAGGCCTCCACACCCGTTCGAGAAGGTACTGCAACCATAACAAGGGTTACTTTTTCCTTGTATTCTGGATTCTCCTCCAGAAATAGGTCAAATGCCTCAATGCGTTGAGGAATCCCTTTTGTGTAATCTAATCTATCGACAGATAAAATTAGTCTACGGTGTCCCAATTTTTTTCGAATTCTGTTGATCTCTTTTTTCACTGGTGCATTGTATATTGCATTTGCAAATCTTTCGTAGTCTATTCCCATTGGAAAGGCATCTACCTGTACTTTACGGTTAGCAGTGGTAACCAAATTGAGGGTGTATTCATAACCCAAAAGACGACGAACGCTGCTTAAAAAATGACCCACATAATCATATGTGTGAAATCCTATGAGATCTGCACCTAAAAGCCCATCCAAAATTTCCCTTCTCCATGGAAGCAAGCGGAATACTTCAAAAGAAGGAAAGGGTATGTGCAGAAAAAATCCTATTCTTGCATCGGGCAATTTTTCTCTTAAAAACGTTGGAAGTAGCATTAGATGATAATCGTGTATCCAAATAACATCATCAGGTTTGGCAATTTTTATAATCGCATTACAAAAGGATTTATTCACGTGAATGTAAGACGCCCAAAAATCTTGGTTATACACCGCATAGTGGGTAAAATAGTGGAAAAGGGGCCAGATAGTTTTGTTAGAAAAACCATAATAATACATTCTAATGTCTCTTCTGGACAGAAAAATAGGACAGTTATTAAAATCGGTCATCAACTTCTTTTCTATATTGTTTTTTTCTTTTCTATCAATGTTATCCGCAGGAATACCACACCATCCTATCCATATACTATCGTACAATTGATAAAACGAGCTTAAACCCGTAGCCAAACCACCAACACTGCGACGAAAGTGCAATTTACCTTTTCTCTTTTCTATAGTTATCGGCAACCTATTTGAAACGATTATTAGTCTATCCATAATTTCACCCAATGGTTTTTTAAGCAAAGCTTAAAAATATTTCCGGTTTAGAAATAACTTCTTGATATAATCTCAGTCCTTATAATGCTCCGTTTTTCTTCTCTTCTTTCATATAAACTGTTCTTATGGGGAATGGAATTTCAATGCCTTCTTTCTTATAGCGTTCGTGGAGCCTTTTTATAAATTCGTGTTTGATAGGGTATTGGCTAACGAACTCCTTGCTGCGCATAATTACCGTGAAGTTAATACTGAAATCGCCAAAAGTATGATAACGAATAAATGGCTCGAATTCGGGAACTGCACCCTGGACTTCACTCATAACCTCCTTTGCAACCTCGATAGTTACCCTTTCAACTTTTCCGAGGTCGCTATCGTAACTTACACCGACCTGCACAAGTACCGACATTTCCTGTACGGGTTGATAATAATTTGTGATAATGGTGGAGGCAAGTTTGGCGTTTGGAACGACAACCATATTATTGGGGAGTGCTCTAATGGTTGTATTTCGCCATGAAATATCTGTGACATAACCCTTTTCACCAGATTCGAGTTCTATATAGTCTCCCGGTCTTACCTGTCTCGAGATAAGTACTTGGACCCCAGCGAATAGATTGGACAAAGTATCCTGAAGGGCGAGGGCAACGGCAAGACCACCGATTCCAAATGCTGTAATTAAGGGGGTAATCGCAATGCCGAGCGACTGCAGTATAATCAGTGCACCTATGGCAAAAACCACGAGCCTCGTCAGATTCATAAAAATTGTTGTTGAGGGTAAAACTCCTTTCGTCTTTTTGGAGTATAGACCAATGAAACCCGCGGTGATTCTCGCCAGGGCCATAGTTACCGAAAAGATAACTATAACCAGCAGAATCTTTTGGAGAATATTCAACACGGTCGGATTTATCGGAATAAACGGGGTCGCAACATAAACACCGGCGAGCGTAAACCAGAGGATGGTAACGCCGCGAAGTCCCGAGATGATAATCTCATCTCCCTCCCATCTTGTTCTGGCAGCAATTTTTCTAAGTTTAACAAGGATAATTCTCTCAAAGATTAATCCCACTAAAAATCCTCCCACGATCAGGCTTATGGGCAAAATAAGTCCCTTGATTGTTAGAGATTCACTTTCCATATATACCCCTTTTATATAACCGCAATTTTAAAGGTTTACCCCGACTTCCGCAATTTGCATTTTGATTTTTGCATTAATACTTGAATACTTGAGCCTGACCCCGTTATCTCTCGTCCACCTCTATCCTGTATGGCATAATATACAGGTATTCCGAGGAAAGAAGGGACTTGAGCGAGGAAAGATATGTGTTTATACCAAATGACGGACCGAACTTAAGTTCTCTCTTTGGTTTTGGATATATCACAACCTTCCTCTCTTTTATCTTTGCCATCTTCTGCGCTTCTTTTAGCGCTTCAAGCATCCCCCCCACATCATCAATGAGCCCAATCTCCTTTGCACTCACACCGCTCCATATCCTTCCCTCTCCAATGGAGTGTATATATTCCTTTGTTGTGTCCCTTCCAGATGCAACTGCCTCTGTAAACCTGCTATACCACCACTCTACGGATTTCTTTATCTTCTCACGCTCATAATCATCCCATTTATGGATGTCGGAAAGTATATCTGCATGCTCTCCCAGTTTTATGATATCCCATGATATTCCTATCTTGTCATACAACCCCTTGAGAAGAAAACTTGCCCATATTACCCCTATTGAGCCTGTGATAGTTGAGTTGTCAGCGTATATCTTATCGCCGTATGTGGATATAAAGTATCCTCCGGAACCAGCAACACTACCCATAGAGACAATAATAGGTTTCTTCTCCCCTACATCTTTTAAGGCATTTGCGATCAGTTCCGATGCAAGGGCATCTCCACCTCCAGAGTTCACCCTGAATACTACTGCCTTTATTTTTTTGTCATTCTTTATTCCCTCAAGCATCTCTACCATATCGTCCGAGCCGATGTACCCCTGTGACGATTTACCCTGTATGATATTCCCCTCCGCTACAACAAGTGCTATCTTCTTCTTGTCTGTTTTCCATTCTCTCCTTACTACCTTCTCTTTCTTGAACTTGTCCCCCTTTTTACAAATAATGGAATCCACCTTGTCTTTTTCCCAGATCGCATCCACAAGTCCCGTCTGTACTGCCTCCTCTCCGTTAAAGAAGATCCCCTCGTCTACAAGTTTCTGAAGACTATCGGTTGATATACCTCTTGCTTTAGCAATCGTTTCAATTACAGGATAATAAACATCGCCGAGATATTTGGCAAACTGAAGACTGTCCTCTTCAGACATTTCTTTCCTCTCGAACGGCTCCGCAGCCGATTTAAATTTCCCTATTCTCTCTATCTGCGCCTCTATTCCGAGTTTCTCAATTGTTCCCTTGAAATATATCCTCTTCGCCTGAACTCCCGGAATCCAGATCTCTCCTGCTGGATGGAGAAATAACGAATCCGCAACAGAGGAAAGATATAAAGAACCAAGTCCATAATAGGTTGAATATATGTATATCTTCTTGTCTCTTGACTTGAAATCAAAAAGTGCGTCTCTTATCTCTTCCCACTGACTCATATGCATCGAGGGTGCTTTTATCTCCAAGAATAGGCCTTTACAGGCATCGTCTTTTGAGAGTTTTTCTATCCTGTTAAGGAGCTTATAGAATGGTGCATCTATCCTCTCAAAAATAAATCCGCTTCTCTCAAGTTCTGGATAAGAACCTTTTATCCTGAGTTCCGCAAACGAGGGTTCTGGTTTCATAAAGGTAGTATATCTCTCCTTTGAGAATACTATACCAGCATCGTAGTTGTCGGTTTTTCCATATCTGCTACCAAATCCAAACTTACCAAAAGAGATGGAAATACCTGCCTTCCACTCAACTCCGTTCGTGTTTGCCTTTATAAATAACCCACTTACTGGCTCTATGCTCATGCCAATTGTATAGTTAAGTGAATCATCCCCTTTATTGTAGTTTTCTATATCAAATGTAAGCGTAACTCTGTCTGTTCCCGGTCTAATACCCACACCAGGAGAGAAAAGATATCTATCGTCAACCTTATCGCCTACAAATCCAACTGACAGAAACTTGTGTGGTCTTACAGTAGTTCCGATGCTATAACCCTTTGTGTTACCAAATCTGTATCCCAAACCCAAATATAGCCAGTCTTTTATTGGAAATCCACTTGTAAGAATAAAATCGCTTTTATTACCTTTTACCATTGTCCCCAGTCCGATACTGCCAAGTGATAGACCGATGGTATGAGATGTATCATCTCCGTGAATGCATCCAAGGTATGAAGCCTCAAATCCTGGTGATATAGCAATCCCTGCCGGGTTTACAAATGGGGAAAACGACCTCTGTGTTGTAGCCACGCTCCCATCGAAAAGGAGTGTTACCATACTAATGAACAGAACATAACCCAACATAAAACCTCCTTTTTGGGGTTATAGGAAATGATATTTTTCTCCCACGGAGGACACGGAATACACTGAATTATTTTAGAGATTTTTAAAACTTATTTTTTGACGCAGATTTACCCCGTTAAATAGAACCGCTCCAGTACTAATAAGTCTGGTGTTTATCTTTAAGTTATTTAACGGGGTGAACACAGATAGGTTATAGTTATTAAGTTAGTAGGTCATTAAGTTATTAAAAGGCTTGATTGTCCAGCAATGGATAGATAGTCAACGACCCAATTACCTAATAACTTAATTACTGTATTTTTATCTGCGTCCTGCTTCTTTCTTCTTGATGCTGATTTTCACCGTGGGGCTGTAGGCACAAATTCAATTTGTGCTGTTGTTTGCACGATTTGAAATCCTGACTGCCGTCAGGCAGGCGTGCCTATAGGTGTTCCTCTGTGCCCTCAACGTTCTCCCTGCCGGCGGGTGCGGTTACACAAAAGAAACAACCTATTAAGGATTATAACCTTAAAATGTAAGAAAGTCAAGAAAAAAAGACCTCAATTTTCCCTTGACTTTTTCTCCATTTAGTGATATAATCTTTAACAAAGAAAATGAAATGGAAGCGATAGAACCAGGATGACCACTGGGCAATCACAACGAAAGAGGAAAAGGTAGTATAACATCGTCAACTAAAATGGTAAAGAACTACATATTATTGCTTTTTATCGTCCTTTCATCCTCTCTTCAGGGAAGGGCTCTATCCTTGCAACAGGCAAAACTCCGTAACCCGGAGATTGAGCGGCTGGTAAAAAAAGCGAAAGGAGATGAGCGAGAATGGATTAACTGGCTTCTTCAGGATATGCCAACTATAGACCTTATTAGTGTCAATGCCGATTCTTTTCTCCTTGACCTGAAAGCCCTACATTCTAATCTGGATTCTCTTCTCTGGGGAAATATAATTCCACAAGAGATATTTCAACGTTACATCCTTCCCTACCGTGTTTCGCAAGAGCCTTTAGAGTACTTCCGCCTCCATTATGGAAAGGAGCTCTACAAACGGGTTAAAAACTGTCCTGATATAAAAACTGCTGCGCTCTCTATAAACGAATGGGCATACGAACAGATAAGATATGAGCCAACATCCGGGTGGGATCAATCAGCAGAGATGACAATAAAACGTGGCATTGGACGATGTGAAGAGATGGCTATACTTTTTATAAAGGCATGCAGGGCAGTGAGTATCCCTGCCAGGAATGTGTCTACACCTTACTGGCCATTCACGAATTCAAACCATGCTTGGGTCGAGGTATGGACGAGAGATGGATGGCATTTTCTTGGAGGTGCTGAGATGACGCCCTTGGATGGTACATGGTTCAGGGAAGGTGCGCGTAGAACGGTAATCATAAAGGGCATCGCCTGGGGAGAGTTTTTACCGAGAGATGAAAGCATCTATTTTAAAGGAGACAACTATACAGTTCTCAATTTGACACCGAATTACAGTGATACCACCGGTTTATCTGTGATTGTGAGCGATTCTGATGGAGCACCCGTTGAGAGTGCTGATGTCTGGGTATCGGTCTTCAACTACTCATCTCTCCGTCGGGTTGCCCATAAATATACCGATGACTTCGGAAGGGCACATATCATTGTTGGAAAGTGCGACCTCTTTGTCTCTTGTGGAAAGGACTCACTATGGAATTTTGAGATAGTGAGGTTTACGGATACCAACTCCACAACCCAGCTATCACTCACCCCCAGAGCGGACTGCAATCCCTGATACCTCATTCTGGCTTAAGGTAAAGGGGAAAGAAACCGTTTTACGAGATACAACCTACAAGCCGCCAGAGTCATCATATACGCTTCACAATCTCCGTCAGGTACGACTGACCGCTGTAGACCCGGAAGTTCTAAAAGAGCTGCCTGATACTTCATTTGAGACGCGTTTCTTGAAGAACCTCAACCGTTCCCGTGGTAATCGAGAGACCATCCTAAAATTCTGGAGATTGTACAAGGAGGACCGTAATTTTCTATTATCGTTGTGGGATGCTATGCACACAAAAGACCTTATAGCAGCAGACAGCGTCCTTATGCAGGAAATCATAGACGCCTCCCTAAGGAGACGAAGACATTTTGATTATTACAGGTTTCCCGATTCTCTCTTTTTTGAGTATGTTGCAAACCCGAGGATTCTCTGGGAGGAGTTTGGCGTGGACTATCCTGTGATAGAGACAATGTCCATAGAATTTATTGGAAGGTCCCCAAAAGAGGTGGCGGATGGAGTGGTAAGATATATCCAGACGAAAATTGACACCCTAAGTGACAGGAACTATTTCGGCGGAACAATGAACCCATATCAAACACTTACAGCAAGAACAGGTAGTTCAACCGAGAGATTGCTGCTTTTTGTGGGGGCAATGAGGGTAGTTGGAATCCCTGCCCGTATTGGCTGGGATTACAAGAGTGCTGAATACTACAATAATGGCTGGGTCTCTGTAACACTTGATACCTTAAAAGAAGAGAAACCCCGAAAGGTGATAATAGCTACTAAATTCGTTCAGAATGGAAAAAGACGCACTGATGTTCAATATTATTATGATTTTTCAATATGTAGATTAGAGGACGGAGCCTTTGAGGATATTACACCACCTATGGATACCTCAGCAGGGATTGTCTTTTTTACGGTTCCTGCTGGGGAGTACTGCTTTATTACCGGTTGGCGGGGAGCAAGGGGGGATGCTTTTGTCAGAATTCTTCCTTTTAAGGCAGAAAAAGATACTGTATTTAATGAGGTTATGCTTGGATTTCCACCAGCAGAGGCAATTTCCCCATTTGACCTTGTTATAAGGGATTTTGAGGGACTTGCAGAAACTGATATCAGGGATACTGAAGGAAGGGCTCTTTCTTCCTCCTGCTGGCAAACCGAAGATATTATTGTGTCATTTTTTGACCCGGAGGAGGAAAGTTCAATCTCAACTGCCAAAAGGCTTGCACTGGTCTCTGATATCCCTTTTCTTGTCTTCGTAAGGACAACCAAAAAGAATACTGTATTACAATTCTGTTGCGAGAATGGACTTTCAGGCAGAAATTTTTATGGCGATGAGAAAAAACTTAAAGAGATATTGAATTTCCATGAACTTCCATCGATTTTATTTCTGAGAGATGGGGAGGCAATCCTCTGGACAGAAGGGTTGACCCTTGAGATTGCAGATATGATAAAACAGCTTAGTCATTGGTCATTAGGTAATTAGGTTATTCGTTACCTACAATCTAAAATCTACAATCTGTAATTTCCCTTTATCCTTTTCCTCTTCCCTTCCATCGCGACCAGGGCAGGCTGTGCAGAAAGTAGGGATCTGGTAGCCGCAGACTTTAGTCTGCGAATAGAAGATGCTGTTCTGGATTCAATTTGCGCAACTTATCCCCAGGATCCGCACGGAAAAGTTGCGACTACCATGATGAAATTTGACTTTCTGCACAGCCTGTGGAGGTCGCTCCTACCTGCTTCTCTTTTCTCTCTTCTTCCTACTCCATACTCCTTACTGCTTACTGCCTACTCCCTACGCCCTACGCTCTATGCCCCCCCCACCTCTCCGGGGGAACATAATCTCCATATTTTGTTCTTGCTTCAATCAATCGTCTCCTCTCCTCTTCCAGCACCTCAAACAATACGGGTGGTGTATTCGTAACTGTAGTCTTATAGATTTTTCTTATTCTGTCAATCTTCGTCAGATTCTCGGGCACCCTTATTGTAAATTGCCTGATGTAATCCTCTTTAGAATAATCTTTATTCAACACCTGTTTGAAGAGTTTCTTAAGGTCATCATATCTTGGTATATATCCCGTTGGCGTCTTTATTGCGCCGACCTCGTTATGCACACGCAATTCCATCCACTTTAGCCAGACCCTTTTGTCGGTTTTCTCATTCGTAAAATTTCCCTCTTTGTCTTTCAGAAAATAATTAACTCCAAATACCCTGGGTGGTCTTTCCATAGAACTGCCGAATTTCAGGTTCATAGATATATATCTACCGACTGGAACAGATAAGAAATCGAGATTTGACATCGGGTTGAATTTTCTAACTCCTTCTTTACCGAGTGTAGCCGCCGTGGTCTCTGACTCCAGTGACGCACCTTTGGTTATTACACCATGTGTCCAGTCAAATGCCTCTTGCACAGGAACCCAGGTATCCGAATCCCTACCACCATAAATTATTCCGCTGAGCTCCACACCATTGGGGTCATGCAGCCTTGGGTTTACATTTTCTAAATTTTTCAGAGAAATTGTAAATCTGGCATTTTTGTGTGAGGGGGTTATCTCGTTGCCCTCAGCATCCTTTTTGCCGGGTATCCATTCACCCGAATGGTTGATGCCTCTTTCGGGCATTTCGTCGTCTTTCCCGATCCAATACACGCTTTTATCCTCTGTAACCAGAACATTACTAAATATGATTTCATTTGGCGAATGTAATGCCTTCCATATTATCGGGTCGTCTTTGGGGTTTATACCCTGTATTATTCCAAAGATACCCGACTCTACATTAACCGCATACGCTTTGTTGCCTCTCTTTTTGATATAAGCTATATCATCCCCGACAATGCTTTCTTCAGGTATCATAGCGGTAGAGGTCTTCCCGCACAATGAT
>JAYENM010000293.1:0-1781 GCA_034722095.1 Caldifarciminota bacterium
CAGGGCATGTTCTACTTCTGGTAAACTGGCAAACGATTTCCCCTCACCTTCTGCTCCCATCCGCTCTTTAGTAAGATAGTATAAACCTATAATAATATCTTGCGATGGTATGGATATTGGACTACCGTTCGCGGGAGAAAGTATATTATTGGCAGAATTCATAAGTCCGATAGATTCTGCCTGTGCCTCGAATGAGAGTGGGACATGAACGGCCATTTGATCACCATCAAAATCCGCATTAAATGGTATACAGACAAGTGGGTGGAGTCTTATGGCTTTCCCATCGACGAGCACTGGCATAAATGCCTGTATGGAGAGGCGATGTAGCGTAGGTGCTCGATTCAGCAGTACTGGATGATCCTTTACAACCTCTTCCAGTATATCCCATACTTCTTCCGCCCCACGCTCAAGAAGCCTTCTTGCACTCTTTATACTCTGTGCATAACTCTCTTCGGCCAATCGTTTTACGATAAATGGCTTGAATAATTCAAGTGCCATAACCCTGGGTATACCACACTGATAGATTTTGAGTTCTGGTCCCACTACAATCACAGACCTGCCTGAGTAGTCTACCCTTTTGCCGAGAAGGTTTTGGCGAAATCTACCTTGCTTGCCTTTGAGGGAGTCTGCTAAGGATTTTAGTGGTCTCTGGCCTCTTCCAAGCACAGGGCGCTTTCTCCTCGAGTTATCAAGAAGTGCGTCAACTGCTTCCTGTAACATTCTTTTCTCATTGCGAAGAATGATCTCGGGAGCCTTTGCTGTTATCATGTTCTTAAGCCTGTTATTACGGGTTATAACTCTTCTATACAGATCGTTTAAATCAGATGAGGCATATCTTCCTCCTTCAAGAGGAACAAGAGGACGCAAATTGGGAGGAATGACTGGAAGGATTGTAATCACCATGTGTTCAGGAGATATACCTGAATTCCGCAGTGCTTCAACCACTTGAAGTCTTCTCAATACAGCTCTTCGCTTATCCGGACTGCTCTCAACCTTCATTAATGAACGAAGCGAAAGCGACAGGTCTTCTATGTTTACATTTTTTAGTAATTCAAGTATTGCTTCTCCGCCCATTAGTGCTGTAAAACCCTCAGGTTGTTTCTGTATAATCTTGTCATATTCTCCTGTTGTTATAATATCACCAACCTTATAAGGAGTATCACCGGGAGAGATAACTGCATAAGATTCATAATATATTACCCTTTCGAGCTTTAAAAGTGATGTATCAAGTAATAATCCAATTCGTGAGGATGGGACTTTGTAATACCATATATGTACTACCGGAGTGGCAAGAGCTATATGACCCATTCTCTCTCGTCTCACCTTTGAAAGAGTAACTTCAACGCCACATCTCTCACAAACAATTCCTTTATTCTTCATGCCCTTGTACTTACCACAATTACACTCGTAATCCTTGATGGGACCAAAAATGCGCTCACAAAAAAGTCCATCTTTTTCTGGTTTCTGTGTGCGGTAATTTATGGTCTCTGGTTTTGTGACTTCACCATAAGACCATGAAAGTATTATTTCGGGAGAAGCGAGTTTTATTCTGACGGCATCAAAAGCAATTCCTTTACTTCTATCATCTGCCATATTATTCCTCCTTTAGGTGATAAATACTTAAAGGATATCACCTATTTTTTTTAACAAGTTCTACCTCCATACAAAGCCCTGCGAGTTCTTTTAAGAGGACATTAAATGATATCGGAAGCGCGGGCTCTGGTAAACTCTCTCCCCTTACAAGGGCCTCATATAATTTTTTCCTACCTGTAATATCATCA
>JAYENM010000294.1:0-1777 GCA_034722095.1 Caldifarciminota bacterium
GTAACTCCTTCCAATGAATATCTTATTCGTTTGGTCAATCAAGAGGAAACATTCCATCTCTTCCTTTGTGACCGTCAAGTAGATGTCGTCTACTACTCCCCAAATACGGACATCAGGAAAGTATTTCTTGAGAACATCTAGTAATTCCTTGCCATCTATCTGTCCTCTGTACCCTGTCGGGGGTGGCACAGAGATCCTTGTGTCTGTTCTCTCGACATGGCTAACCTCTCCATAGAGCACGGGCGCCAAAAGAGAAATCATCGCTACTACCACCAACACAACCAATCCTTTCTTTTCCATTTCTTCACTCTCCTTTTCTAAAGTAGTTTAATCACACTCTAACAACTTTTTCTAAATTTGTCAAGTTTTTAATAGTTTCTATATAGATATCTGTCTAAATGTCAAATATCTACGGATTTAATTTACTCTATTCCCTGCTCTAGTAATTGTCAAACAAAAACAAAGCGGACATTTGTCCGCTTTGTCTTCTATCTAATAATGCTAATTATTGTACTGGAAATGGCAATTCGTAATCTGGCAATTCACCTCCTGCGTTTCCTCCCATAAATATTTGCATAATCGGCGTCAACATTTCAATAATGCTTTGCGAGTCCTTGGGCGCTAATATCTTAGCTGGTTCGTTAAACTTAGAAAAGAACATATCAAAACCTAAAGATAGTGTCCCCTCCTCTCCTGACTCTAAGGCAGATAAATCAAAACTTTTCTGTCCAGCCACTTTATAAATTAACTTATCTTTTTTGCCAATCCAAATTTCAAAATCTATTCCTCCTGTTTTCTCAAAAAATTCATCTATCTTATCTGATATTTCTTGCATCTCTTCTTCTGGTATATCCATTAAATCATCTATCTCATAATACTTATTTACGATTTCCAGCGATCCTACTAGGAACTGCTTAACATTCTCTTTGTCCAATGCCAAAAGATAATGATAAGTATTTTGGCCATTAATCTTTTCATCAGTTAATTTCTTCACTACTACTGCGATGGGATATTCTGACAAAAGCCGTATAGTATCTTGCTCCATTTCTATTTTTTCTTCGCTAGACAATGTTTTTATCAAAGACATTCCTAATTCTTTAGAATCAAACTTAAACCATTTATTTGTCCAATCGCTTATATCAATCCCAGCTAGAGATAATGTGGCTGAAAGAGCAATAGGCACAGTTCCTATCTTGAAATAAAAAGCATCGTCTATTGAACGCATTTCTCCATTAAAAAACATTTTTATACCTTTGGCAGAAACATTTACTTCAGCTATCGATTGAAATTTTGGATTATTTGTATCAGAAGTATTAGTATCGCTCTCCATTATTACTCCTGCAGAAAAACTTTCTTCAGCTTGCACATCCATATTGTAAACGATTTTAGAATGAACTGCCTTTAGTCCTGACATATTCTCAAACGCTTCGGCCAAAACTTGATCCGATGACGGCTGAAAAGGATTCCAATCAGGATTCCAGAGTCCAGTAGCTAAAACAACTACAGCTCCAACTAGAATTATTATTAAAGCACTAATTATGCCTAAAATAATTTTCTTTTTTGATTTGCCTAATTGAGGTTTTTGGAATCCCCTAAGATCTGCCTCAAAATTAGGTTTTGTGACTTCTGTTTCCAAATTTGAACCATTTATTCTACCTCTTAAATTCGCTTGTTGTTCTTTGTTGTTCATTGTAATCAAATAATTAATTTTATTGTTTCCACTTCTTCGCCCCCCCCCGCTCGGAAAGCGGGGGCGGGAGGGAAAAATCGACCTTTA
>JAYENM010000295.1:0-1777 GCA_034722095.1 Caldifarciminota bacterium
CTATATAGCACATACTCTCTTACATTCCAGAATCCTTTTTGGGCTCCTTTTTGATACTTAATACCAGATATATCAGGATTTTTAATTCTCTGGATGTCAAAGGCAGCAGGTTCAATGTTGATTTGGGAAACAGGCAAAATCTTTTTAACTCTTTCAATTACTTTGATATGACTATCAAGTTTGTGCTGAATTGATGGTGCTAACCAACTCTCAGGCTTTTTTCTATTTAAAAATCTTGCCTGCCTATACCATGTTTTTCGGTATCTTCTTGCTCTGCGATATTGTCTGCGCTCTGAATTAAGTTTAACAATATCACATCTTAATTTGACATCTGCGGAATACACTTCTTGCTTTTTTGTTATAGCGGACAATCCAATATGGCTATACCCACTATCTACGCCAAGAGTAACTGGTTGTATAGTTTCTCCTGTAGCGACTGTCAACTGAATTGTAAATGGTGTTCTCTTTACCACATTTGCCTTATTGGCTCTTAGCAGAAGTCTTGCTTTCCTTGGTGAACAAGGCATTAGCGGTTTACCTCTCTTGTTAAGGACAGGGACGACAGATACTCTCAAGTTCTGCCCTGCGTGTCCTCTCGCAGTTAGAGCCGCATCGGGATTGTTAAGAGAGGTTTTTAAGTCTGCCACACTGTTCCTACCCTTAGAACTGTTTAATGGCAAACCACAGTTGCCACGGTCGTGCGGAATAACCGTAGGTGTGTATGTATTTCTCTCTCTTAACTGCTGCATCTTTTTAATGCTCCCTGGTCAACCAGGCTTGCTGTGTTGCAAGCCACCACCTTTAGGTGGTGGTAGTTGACTCTAATTCCGGTTATTTTATTATTATCCTCACTGCTCGAATATTTTCTCGTGTTATTTTACCATCACTATCTACCACTGTTAAGGCCGCTGTATAATCACCAGATGAAGAATATGAATGGTTCATTACTTTACCCTCCCCAACTGTATCGTCGCCAAAATTCCACTTATATGAAATTATAACAGCATCAGGATCAAGACTGTATGAAGAGGAGGCATCAAATTTTATCGCCTGATTGACAACCATCTTTTCCGGAGAGTATGTAAATGAGGCATACGGTATAAATTTGGAAGGCGAGATGACAAGTGGCGTAGCATATCCTTCTCTTAGCAGATAAGAATTTAAGTTGAGTGCATCAATATAAAGAACGGCTAATATTCTGTGGTATTTATCATATTGTCTCTCATCATCCACTTCAATTTCAACAACCTTCCCCAGGCACATCTTTTCCACAAGTTCTTTAACTTTCTTACCCTCTACCGTATCCAACTCTGGCGCATCTATGCCAACGAGTCGTATGCGTTGAATACCGCGAATATCCTTATTTTCAGGAGCAAAAATAATATCTATTGTATCACCATCTCCCACATACTTAACCGTTCCACTTCTCATTATTCCCTTTGATAATATATGTTCTCTGAACCGCCAATCCGAATCTGAATTTGTATCTAAGCCATCTGGATACCTTGTCCAGTAGCGATTGTCATTATCTCTATCGCTTGCCATCAGCGTCCTGTCCACCTTCACTCCTTCTGAATCTTTTAGGATGATTAACTCGTCTTCATTATCTAACCATTGTTTCTTATGAATATAATTCCAATAACCCTTTGAGGGTATTATAGTGCCCTGAGGTATCGTGACGGTCACTGTTTTTCCGTGCGTGGTCTCCAGAGTCCATCCGCTTATATCTACCTCAACTTGACCCGAGTTGTAAAGCGCAATCCACTCGTTGCCACTA
>JAYENM010000296.1:0-1770 GCA_034722095.1 Caldifarciminota bacterium
TGGTGAATTTTCTCATCTTGTGCGGATCTAACCAGGAAAGATGTATATGAACAAGCATTTTTTGATGAAAATAAAGAATGAGAAAAACTACATCGGCAACGCCCTTCATAAGATACGATTCTCCAATTGCCATTACCTTTGTGGGTTCCTCCTGTAAAAGATAAAGGATGACCGAAATATCGTGTGGTCCAAAACTCCAGAGTGCATTTTCATCTTCTCTGATTCTGCCCAGATTGACTCGTTGTGAATATATGTATCTTATGGTGCCAAGAACCCCATCATCCATATATTTTTTTAGCATTCTTACAGCAGGATGGTACAGAAGAAGATGGCCTACCATTAGGATACGATTTCTATCCCTTGCAAGCCTTACCAGATATTCTCCATCTTCAACCGTAAGAGCAAGTGGTTTCTCTACAAATACATCCTTGTTATGTTCAAGCACAAGTTTTGCAAGTTTATAATGTGAACCACCACCTGTTGCTATAGCAACTGCATCCGATTTTTCAAGTAATTTTTCAATGTGTTCGGTTGTCTCTACATCTCTGTATCTCGTTTTTATTTTTTCAAGTTTCCGTGTATCAGAATCACAGACTACACTTAAAACCCCAATCTCCCTGAAATTTCTTATCAGGTTTGGCCCCCAATAGCCAGCTCCTATAACGCCAATTCTCATCATAAGCTGATTAAAAGTTCTAATCTTCTTCTATACTTACCTTCTTTCTCAATATTTTCTTTTCTCCTACCTTCTTTTTCTCCTTTAATATCTTTTCTTTTACATAGACAGGCAATTTTGTTGGTATCCTTTTGGGTTTTCTTTTGTTCAGTTCAATAAGCCTCTTCTGTAATTCCAGAAGTGCTGCCTTTTTATTTAATGCTTGAGAGCGCTGCCTGGTTGATATAACAGTTATTCCTGATCCCGGATGATATATCCTGACTGCAGTTTCCTTCTTGTTTTTTCTCTGTCCTCCAGGCCCACGGCTTTTGAAGAATGTAACTTTTGTCTCCTCTTCTATACTTTTCAAATGCGTTGAAAACATTATAATTCTTGATAATTCTTATCCTTTGATAGCTTTTAGCCACTGTGCCACTTTCGAAAGTCCATCTTCCAATGAGATAGATGGTTGCCATCCCAGGATGTCTTTCGCTCTTTCTACACAGAGATAATTACAATTTATCTCTCCCTCTCTCAGTGGCTTGTATACTGGAGGAATATTGTGGCTTACTATCCCTTTCAGCATAGAATACAATTTTTCTACACTGGTAGGCTTGCCTGTTCCTATATTTATAGTTTCGTTGTCTCCTTTCTGGATGGAAAGAATATTTGCCTTTACAATATCTCCAACATACACATAGTCTCTCACTGGTTTTCCGTATCCATATAGTGTACAAGATTTTCCTTTCAACATATTCTTGATAAATATAGATACAACACCTGCTTCTCCAAATGGGTCCTGTCTTTCTCCATATACATTTGAATATCGTAAGATAGTATATGGGAAATACTCGTCAAAGAATTTTACATATAATTCACCCGCAAGTTTTGATATTCCATATGGAGATACAGGCCTCGGGAGATCCGCCTCTCTCGCAGGTTTTTTAATATCTCCGTATATAACACCACCTGATGAGGAAAATATAAATTTCTTTACCCTGTGTAACCTGCATAACGAGAGTATATTCAGTGTCCCTATTATGTTAGTCTCCGCATCTAACAATGGATTACTGCAGGATTTTCTCACATCTGTTTGAGCTGCAAGGTGGAATACA
>JAYENM010000297.1:0-1768 GCA_034722095.1 Caldifarciminota bacterium
TATCAATTCCTTATACGATATACGATTTCTTCGTTGATTGTTTCATAAGATATGACAACATTGTTGGATCACGTCTTAAAAACCTTCCTATCTCACGATTACCCGCTTGCTTGTATTGCTGCTGATATATATAAAAAGATCTTTTGTATTAGCTATTTTATTTTTTCGGGCATGATCTCAATACGCTATTATAGACACTGGTCGTGCCATCCGGCAATCACTTCCGCGTTAAGAGCAGGCTCACCCCACCAATCGCCAACTTTTTCAACAACCTGATTGAACTCCTGCCAAGCAGGATGTGAAGGGTATATATCCAGTAATCGGGTGACTATCTTACCGATTCGCGTCAACGGAAAAATCCACACACCGTCACTACCATCTATCATCTGTTCAAATTCCCGATAAAACCAGTCCACACAATGCGCCATTACTTTAATCATTACTTCAGATGGAGATGAAGGAAGGCGCTTTTCCATAATTTCAAGCATTTCGCTGAATGCAGCTGCCATTTCACCGGCGCAGAAATAGGAATGATACTCACGCCGTCGCGACCACTTTTCCATTTCGTTTAATGCCTTTTTAACTTCTCCGAAAGTGAGCGGTACTTTTCCGTGCGTTTCAATTCTGGGACACCGGGGAAGGCGTGCATGTGCCCTTGGAGACAGCGCGTAGTAATCGACTGCGATACGGATAACATCCAGATCCGCATTTAAAGGGTCGTTATAACATGCAGTAATCTGCCGAGGCGAAATCGGCGGAGGTTGAATGGTTCGGAACCTGACCATATCTTTTGAAGGACGCGCTATGCCGAACAGCTCATCCCAGACAATGGCAGTGGCGACGACATGCTTGCATATCCCTCTCTTATACGGGCAGGTGCAGCTCTTTCTTAAACCATTGGTAACCCATCTTATTGTAACTTTGTACGATTCTTTACCCGATACGACCGCTTCGATCTTCCTGTCATCATAATATTCTACTCTCACGCGACCTTTATTAACATAGTCTTCACCGCAGTGCCAGACAGCCTCTTCAGTTTTGTCGAGATACAACTGGGTGACTGATTTCATGGTATCTTATTATATGGGGTCACAGTGGGGTCAGACCTGAAAAAAGAAAATAGTTGATATAAGAAGAAATCTAGGGTCTATCGTGGTGACAATAGCGATACTAAGTCTAAGAGATTTGGTAAAAAGGAAAAATTCATTATAGATTCTTGTCTCAGGTCTGACCCCCAGCTCTCTCTACTCAGATACCTCATCATTTTTGATATCAAATAACTTAGGAGATTTGAACCTTTTAATCCGCCTTTCTGTTAATTTTACATAATCTTCATCTATTTCGTATCCTACATAATGCCGCTTTGTTTTTATTGCCGCTATCGCAGCTTGCCCACTACCGATAAAAGGGTCTAAAACCACTTCTCCTTCGTAGGTGTAAAGCTGAATTAATCTATAAGGGAGTTCGACAGGAAAAGGTGCTGGATGTCCTATTTTGCGAGCAGGCTCTGCTGGAAATGTCCAAACACTCTTAGTAAATTTGAGAAATTCCTCTTTTGAGATCGTGTTTTTCCTTTTATTGTTATTTTTTCTACTAAATGTGCCCTTAGAAAAAACTAAAATGTATTCGTGGATGTCCCTCAAAGTGGGATTAGCAGCAGAAAGCCAGCTTCCCCAAGCCGTGGAAGGGCTTGCACTCGATGCCTTGTTCCATATAATCTCTCCTCTCATTAGAAATCCCAAATCAATTATATCTCTCACTATGAAAG
>JAYENM010000298.1:0-1767 GCA_034722095.1 Caldifarciminota bacterium
AACGCTTGGCCTTTTGCTCGGCTACAAGGGGGGTAACAGATTTTTTGTTGAATATGCAATTCCATCCCAGACAGCGGAAAGGGGATTTTCATGGACTGAACCGAAGGCAAGAGCTTTTGCAAGAATGACAAATATAACAAAAAATATGTCGATAGATGTAATCGGCGATTACCATTCGCACACGGATTTCAGGGGGGAAGAAGCAAGGGCAATCCCCAGCGGTGAAGATATCGCAGATATGCAGAGTGGAAATGTTCATATCATCATTGCAGTAAATCCTAAGTTGGTGAAGGTAAAATGGAGGCAAAATAATGATGGAACCATATCGGGGACGATCAGCAATTACCATGTAAGGATATCTGCTGCAACACCCATTGGAGAATATAAATACAGAAGAGTAAAAATAATCTGCCCATCAGCAACAGGACTATCTGCTTGATGATTATTGGGTGAAGTATAAAATTTCGGTGATAAGATGACTGAATTAGAGGCATGGATAAAACTTTCCCTTGCCAAAGGGGTGGGTGAGGAAACCCTAAAGGTCCTGGTGAGGAAATTCGATTCGCCCCGGGATGTTATACAAGCAGACAGGAAGAGGCTTAAAGCTGTGACCTCCAGCGAAATAGCAACAAATATAAGAGAGTGTGTCAATGTAGATGTAAAGAAACACATCTCTCTTATGGACAGTCTCGGGGTAAAACTCATTCCATTTACAAGCAATGACTATCCAGAACGGTTAAAGTGCCTTCCTTATGCTCCTCCGCTTCTGTATGTGCGGGGTGATTTGAAGGATGACTATCCTTCCATTGCTATAATTGGCTCCAGAAGAGCATCACATTATGGCAAAATGGTCGCAGAGAAGTTTGCGCGAGAACTTGCAAGGGTGGGCTTGACGATTGTATCCGGGCTTGCAAGAGGAATTGATACACATGCACATAAAGGGGCTTTAAAGGAGAATGGCAGAACAATCGCGGTTCTTGGATGTGGAATAGACAGGGTCTATCCATCCGAAAATGTCTATCTTATAGATAAGATAATAACAAACGGTGCATGTATATCTGAATTTCCAATTGGCACTCATCCTTTTGCAGGGAATTTCCCGCTAAGAAATCGGATAATAAGTGGACTATCTGACGCTATACTGGTGGTCGAAGCGACACAACGAAGCGGGACATTTACAACGGTTGAGTGGGCACTTGAACAGGGAAAAGAAATATTTGCTATTCCAGGGAATATTACAGAGGAAACATCAAAGGGTACAAATAAATTGATAATGGATGGAGCAAGACCTGTTACCAATGTGCAGGATATAATAGATGCCCTGAAATTAGACAGAATAATTACAAAGAGGGAGCTTCCGCCACTCACAGAAGATGAGAAAGAGGTGTATGAAAAGCTCGGAAATGCAGCCACTCATATAGACCAACTTTCGGAGTTTCTTTCCATACCCGTCTCCAGGCTCTCCGGTATTCTCCTATCTCTGGAATTGAAATCAGTGGTAAAACAATTGCCGGGTAGGTACTTTATGAAAGAGCAGTAGGCAGGTAGGAGCAACCTCCTGGTTGCGAAAGGCAGAAAGCAGGGAAGAGCGTAAGGCGTAGGGAGTAAGGAGTGAGCAGGTAGAAGCAACCTCCTAAGGTTGTGCAGAAATGTGATTTTCCCATGTTGCGGACAGGAATAAACCTTGTCCCTACAGTGTAGGGACAACCCTTGCCATACGGCTCTGTGAGTGGTTGTCCGCAGGAGAGCTTTTAATGTCGATTGTGA
>JAYENM010000299.1:0-8927 GCA_034722095.1 Caldifarciminota bacterium
TACCTCTCCACTCAGACAACCAGCCCTGTGGGGGAATACGCAGAAGAGTGAGAATATAATTGGCAAGTCCTATTTTGGGGTGATACACCCATTTCCATATCATAGATATAGCAACTATGGAGGTAACCACAGGAAGGAAAAAGGTAGTTCTATAAAAACCAAGTGCCCTTATCTTGGAGTTGAGTAGAAGTGCTATAAGGAGAGAGAAGAAAATACAAAGGGGAACAATGAATATAACATACCATATTGTGTTTGTGAGCGACTGCCAAAAGTATGAATCACTAAGCGCCCTGAGATAATTGCCAAATCCTACAAGTCTCTCAGCTCCCCCTATCCCCCACTTATAAAGACTTACCCTCATTACATAAAGTATAGGGAGAAACCTGAAAACCGCAATTATTATGATGGCAGGAAGAAGATAGAGGATTGGTCTTATAAAAGAATTCCTTTTTCCCATCTGTCTTTTAGAACGCAGATGCACGCAGATTGCCAAAATTCTTTAAGTTTTTTCCGTGATTAGTAAATGCCTTTCTTTGAAAGGAGTGCAAGAAGAATCAGCATAACCACACCTTAAATATGGACAAGGTCGAATTCATTAATCAGCCTACCAAAGATAGAAGTCGGGTTAAAATCAAAATCTGTTCAAACCCGTTTATGAACAGTTCTGAACAATTAAGCACATTATTTTTTAAAATAGTTTTTTCGTTGAGTAGATATCACAATCCCCACCAAGCGTAGCAACCTTTTACATTATTACCAGATATTTAAACCTGGAATGATAAAGTAACTCGGGGCTTTAGTTACGAAAGATCCGAGGAACTTAAATTCATCAACCCTAAATTCAAAAATATACTTCACATATTTAAGCCACTTTCAAGTTCTGGGATAAACTTGTTCCAAGTACTCATAGCCATCTCTCCCAACTCCAGTACTCGTTCCTTATCAAGTATTGCAGAATATCCATGAGCTACAAAGTGCCTAAAACCCAGTAAACTTTCCAATTTTTCAAATGTTTCCTGAGAAATTAAATCCTTAGATTTAGCAAGTTCAATAAGGTCGTGGTGCCACTCGGGCGAAGATATTACTTCTATACCTTTTGCTTTCAACGAAATCTTTAATATATTCTCAATGCCCATGTAGATTTCATAAACGTATTTACTTGCTGCAGAAACTCTGTGAACATCAATATCCGGATGTTTTATCACATCTTCCAGCATTTTAATGGTCTTATCTACAAATTGCTTCTCACGGAGAAGCTTTTCTTTAAGAGTTGCTTTATCCATATAACCTTATTCCCTTTCTTACTTCTTTCATAAAGACTTCTTTCTCCCATAGCCAATCAAGAGGAATCACATCTACTTTTTTCCCATATTTCTTTAACACGCCTATAAGCCTTCCAGCAAGTCTAAAGAAATCTTTGTCTACTCCCGAGATTCCTATGTCAATGTCTCTTGCCTTGTCAAAATCTTCAAGCAATGAGCCAAATAGCCATATCTCTCTTGGTTTATAACTCTGGGATGTTTCTATAATCTCACGCTTTATTTTATCAAGTTCTTTCATACTGTTTTTTATCTTCTCTTCTCGATTTATTTACTACCTTTTCGAAAGGGGGATAGCAACCTTTTGCATTATTATCAGATACTTAAACCCTCTTAAATAGAAATTATACTTTCTTGCCCTCTCATGCCAATCCTCTAGTTCATCTATTGGATGACTTCAAAATTACTAACTCCCCAGGCGTGGCATTTAGGACAGCCTACCGGTTCCCCAATTTCTGCATCTCCAAGGGCTTCGTCTAGTATCCAACCTGGTGGTTTGCTTATATATTCTGGTTCTTTATTATTTGTAGCGATACAATAAGTATGCTCAGTAAATTGAAAGATTAGTTTACTTCCTATATAACCACATTTTTTACATTTGTATTGCTTCACCTTTACTTCTCCTTCCGTTTATTGTTAGGTCTTGGTATATGGCTATTAATTCCATACTTATCGTAGCATTCAAAAACACATTTGCAAAAATTAATCATTCTCTTATCGTTATTTGCGATAGCCTGTTTATACATTTTTATAAAATATTTCTTACCAGCTTCAGTTTGTGAATAGTTCTTTTTCATAAGGTTGTGTTCCATACATAGAGTTTGTCCATTATCTACTGTATTAGTACCACCTCTGTCTTTGGGTTTTATATGGTCTGCACATATCTCTACACCATCTTGTCTGCCTCGCCCACAAACTACACATTGATAATTATCCCGTTTGAAGATTTTCTCTTTCACATCAGGTGGGAAATCAAATAATTCAACTTCCTTTACATAATCTGGCTCGTATTTATATATTCCCTTTCTTACCTTTATTAATTTACCTTCTTGATGAAACTTGCGAATTTGCCTCCAAGTATCACGAGGTTTTCTTCCATACAATTTAAGGTATTGCTTTTCAACCCAATCCACGACAGGACCATGCGGCAAATCCTCATTTGGATGTTTCCGAAAAAACTCCATGACCAAATCTCCAATACTTTTAGCCATTATTTTACCTCCTGGATTGCTTCAATTTTAAGTTGATAGATTTTTGCTTCATTTATTAACCTTTGTTTTGCGAGTTCACAATAATTCTTGTCAATTTCAACTCCAATTCCTTTTCTATTTGTTAAAGCGCAAGCAATTAAAGTTGAACCGCTTCCAAGGAAAGGGTCGAGGACTGTATCGTCAACGAAACTAAATAACTTTATACATCGTCTCGGTAATTCCACAGGAAATGGGGCAGGATGGCCAATTCTTTTTTTACTCTCGCCCATAAAATTCCATACCCCGTTTGTCCATTCCATAAACTCTTTTTTACTAATATCCGACTTTCTACTGCCACTAATTTTCTTCCACTGCTCTTTGTAAAGAATAACAATAACTTCAACTGGAGCAATAACATAAGGAGCTGAAGCAGAAAGCCAAGAACCCCAAGCAGTGCGTCTTGAAATATTTTGTTCATTCCAAATAATTGTGGAATGATACTTCCATCCCACTTGTTTTGCAATTGTTGTGATGTCGGCACATACGCTCTGTTGTCCACCTTTATTTTTATCAAGGGGGATATTTAAACAAAACCTTCCGTCATCTTTTATTACTCTATAACATCTCGCAAGCCATCTTCTTGTAAAAGACAAATAATCTTTGTACGACATTTTATCATCGTGGGAATTGTACTTAATACCCACATTATACGGAGGAGAAGTAACAATTAAATCAATTGTCTTTTCTTTAACGCAATCTATTCTTAAAATATCAGCATTGTAAATCCATATTGAATTTTTTTGAAAATAAGGCTTAACTTTTGTAGTAGTCTCGTAGGAAACAGTTTTTTCTCTTATCAGAGGAGCTTCAAAATTTTGACTTCTTCTCAAACATTCTTCGAGATTTTTTTGGCTGAATCGTCTTTGCCCTCCAGAGGTTTTTGCAGGAGAAAGTAAACCGCGTTTTTCCATACGATAGATAGTAGATGGACTTACCCCAAGATAGCCGGCAGCTTCTTTTGTGGTATATATAGCCTTATCCTTCATTATTATTCCGAATTATGCGTTATCATGGTAAACAGCGTAGGGCAAACCTTCAGGTTTGCAAAAAGGTAATTGTGTTCGCAAGGCTAAGGCCTTGTCCTACGAGATTGATAAAAAATTGACGGATTGGGATTATCGCTTCTTATAATATATCAGTATTTACCTTTTGTTTTTATTATACATCAAAATTTGGGGTTTGTCAATAAAAAAGAGAGGCTGGAATTTCACCACAAAGTCACGAAGAGCACCAAGGACACGAAGAACAAAGAGATAAAAATAAGGATATATCTAAAAAACATAATTTGTGTCTTGGTGGTGAGAAAAAGAAATTAACCACAAAGCCACGAAGTCCAAAAATTACAGGTGACCAGTAATCGGTTATCGGTTACCAGTAATCAGGCATCCGGCAACCGGCATCCGGTATCTGCAATCTGAAATCTTACTGCCTATCGCGACCGGGACAGGCTGTGCAAAAAGTCAAATTTCAACATGGTAGTCGCAACTTTTCCGGGCGGATCCTGGGGATCCGTGCGGATCCTGAGGATAAGTTGCGCAAATTGAATCCAGAACAGCATCTTCTATTCGCAGACTGAAGTCTGCGGCTACCAGATCCCTACTTTCTGCACAGCTTGGGGAGGTCGCTCCCACCATTACCCCATCACCACATTTCTTTATAACACCTCTTCATCTTCAGGCTTCCAGGCTGGGTCCACTATGCATAAAAATTTCAGGTCGGAATTTCCGGTATTTTGAATATATTGTATTGAATTCGGCGGGATATAAATGGCTTGATGTGGACGAACTTTTGCAGATTCATTATCAACATACATTATTCCTTCCCCTTCAAGTATGTAATATACCTCTGAGGTTTTTAGCCTATGTGGTAGTGAAGTCTTACCTGGTTTAAGGGCTGCGTGTGCAAGGCTGTAGCGGAGGTTAAGGTTTTCTTTTTCGGGGTGTAAAAGTTCACGGAGGACTGTATTATCGCCAGCCAATATCTCATCACAAATTTTCAGGTCTTTTATGAACATACTAACCAACTAACCAACTAACAAACTAACCAACTAATCACTCTTTATATTCAATATCAAGTTCATCTGTTGAGACCCTAAGGATATCCTGAAAGTAAGACTCAAATTGTTTGGCAAGTGGTTTTGACTTTATTAATACATTCGCTTCGTTATTATAGGTAAGTGCATAGTATGTCCAGTTTGTTGAACCAACTATCACAGTATAAGCATCCACTATAATACATTTGCTGTGGGTGGTTATGTCTGGTGGGTCCCACCACACTGGAATGCCGTTCGCCTCAAGATATTTCTCAAGTTCTCTATTCTTCTCAGTATTGCCTGGATTCCAGTCAGATGCATCAAGTATTACCTCTACCTCTACGCCTCTCTCCTTTGCAGCAGCAAGCGCACGGTATATCCTTCTATTTATTCCCTCGGGATGATCTACATAATAACCACCTGAATACATTACGATATGGATCGAGTTTTTTGCGTTGCTTATTGCATTGAAGACTGCGGGGGCATAATCCCTATTGCATATCGCCTTAATACTTTCTGGAGGCACATTGGAACAGGCAGAGACCCAAAATGAGAGAAGGATTAGAACAATACACATTTTTTTCATACAACCCCCCTCTTTAATAAATATCAAATATTAAAAATAAGCCTCACCAAATTAACCACAGATTCACCCTGTGAAATATCTATTTCACGGGGTGAACACGGATGATCACAGATAAATAAAAACCCTTGAAATAAAAACAATCAGTGTAAATCTGCGTAAATCTGCGTCAAAAAAAAGAAGCTATCTGGGTGAATCTGCGTCCAAAAAAAGGTAATAAATCAGCGCCATCGGGATTTGAACCCGAGTCTTCTGGCTGAGAACCAGATGTCCTAGGCCAGGCTAGACGATGGCGCCACTTTGCTCTGGGCAGAGAGGGAGTTGAACCCTCACGGATCGCTCCACCAGGTCCTAAACCTGGCGCGTCTGCCAGTTCCGCCACCTGCCCAGTGTTTTATATTATAACATAAAAGCTAAAGAATGTCAAGGTGAAAGATTTAACCCGCTTAAGAAATAAACACCGCAGCAGCAATAACAGTCGTCCACATTTCCTTCTTATCTCCGACAGCGGTTTGAGTTATATTTACTGCACGGAAAATCTTCCCGGATATGCGCCATACTTCTCTTTTCTCATCCCAACTTGATTCCGGATTGAATGGTACTCCAAGCACAGTAGCAAGCATTTCTGCTGCAATATCTTCAGCATAGTCTCCTGCTTTCCTCTCTGTCTCACCAAATGATGTATGTTCAGACAGATATCCTATCTGTTCTTTGTCTCTTGGAATTGCAAGCCCTACCGATGCTGCAACCAGTCTATGAGGTTCCTTTGTAGAGGCTTCAGCCATAACACAGTATATAATCTCACCGGGGGATAACAGTTTTAATCCTTCTGATCTTGGTATAACCTTGCAACCTGGGGGAAATATACTAGAGACCTTCACTATATTGTACCCTGCTATCCCGGCTTTACGCAGGGCTTCCTCAAAGGATGCAAGTTTCTCTTTATGCCTCCCAACACCCTTGGTTAAAAATAACTTCTGTGGCACCATAAAAACTAAATCCCTCCAGGTTTTGTGAGTGGTATTCCAATTTTACACAATGGGCAATGTTCTGGACTATAATTCTCTACTCTTTTCCTATATACGGAGTAAAGAGGAATTCCAAAATCAATCGTCTCTGTGGTTCTATCTATTATAATACCCACAGCATAAGGATTGGCTTTGTGTCTCTTTATAGCTGATATAACATCTCTTACTGAACTGCCTGTTGTGAGGACATCGTCCACCACAAGGACATTCTCGCCCGCATTTAACTTGAATCCTCTCAAAAAATCCCTCCCTCCCTCTACCTTCTCCGCTATTATACATCTCTTTCCTAAAATCTTGGCAATCTCAAAGGCAATAATACTTCCTCCCGTAGTAGGACCAGCAACTATATCTATAGGTTCTCCTTTAAATTGATTTGCTAATAACTCAAACAGGGAAACTGCACACTCGGGATGCTCTATCAGTCGGAATTTCTCAAAATATATGCCTGAATGAAGCCCGGAGTGAAGAAGAAAATGCCCCTCCTTTATGACACCCACTTCTTTAAATATCTTCTCTATATCTTTCATACTTTATTCTCCCTCCTCTGGTATCTTTACAATGAACCCATCTATTTTGTGCACCTTCTTGAATCTAACCGCATCCTCTCTTGAGGTAAATCTTCCAATAAGAGCTTTGTAAAATGTGCCATCAAAAACTATATCTGTAGCAACATCTGGATAATCAGAAATCAGCCCTTCTGCATTTTTTAAATTTTTAAAGGCACCAACTTGAACTGCAAAGAACGAAGTGGCAGCAAAATTCTCTATCCTATCCCTCCACTTTCTTGCCTCTTGTACACAGTCTCCATCCGGATAATCGGATATAATCTTTAAATATATAGAATCTGCCTTTGAATATTCTCCCGTAATATAGTAATACGACGCAAGTCTTGCATGTGCATTGTCAACAACGGTGCTCGCAGGATATGAATCAATAATATTTTCGTAATAGCCTACTGCCTCCTCAGGGTCTCTTGAAAGGTTGGCTATATAGAACATGCAGTAAGATACGATATCATGGTGCGGATATTTCTGCAGAAGACTCTCAAATTCAGTTTTCGCTTCAGTAAATTCCCCATCATCGTATAATTGTCTCGCTGCACGATACTCACTCCATGGGGACAGTATGATAGAGAGTATGAGTAAATACATATCAGTTAAATTGTTGCATATTATAACCCATAAATCTCAAAATGTCAAGATTTTTTGTGAATTATTTTCTTTACAAAATGGGAATTTTGGTGTATAATGTAAACAGTAGTTCAAGATAAAGTTTGTCCTCTAATTCCCGGGGCTAAGACCTGGGAAGAAAGATATATGAAGTTCATCGCTCATCTTTCAAATGTAAACGGGGAGAATAACCTTCTAATATCCTCAATCCTGATAATATATTATGGGTTTTTGGCTCATGACCATTTAGTGTGGTAGAGGGTTCTTTGATATTTTTATATTGACAAACACCACTTAGACCTTTATAATCTTGTAAAGATTATTTGATAATTAACAAGGAGGCCTAAGTGGTGCGTAGTAATTATATCACAATTTCTCTCAAATTGCAAGAATTTTCTGTTCTAAATGTAAAAGAGGAAGGAGAGACGATTGTGATAGAAGTGGAAGGGAAGTGTGATTATGCGTTCTGCCCTTCTTGTGGTCGTTCAACGGACAGGATTCACCAGAGAAATACGCCTCCAAGGAGAGTAGAGGACTTGCCAATTCAAGGCAGGAAAGTGATTTTTATGGTTAACAAGCGTCGTTTTATCTGTTCTGCTTGTGGGAAAGTCTTTACGGAGGTGTTTGATAGCATCGAACCGAGAGCACGGAGGACAATTCGTTACGAACGGTATCTCTATAAGAGAGGAAAAGGTGCGAATTTTAAGGAACTCAGCCTTGGGGAGGGGATAGCCTATACCACCTGTCGGCGTCTCTGGTATCGTGTCGCAAAGAGGGAGGTTGAGGATCACGAAAGACCGTCTGTAAGGAAGATGGGGGTTGACGAGTTCAGCAGGGCTAAAGGGCATAAGTATGATACAGTGCTCACGGACCTCGATAGGCATAAGGTGGTAGAGGTACTTAAGGGTAGGGGCAAGGGGCCACTCAAGAGGTATCTGGAGAATCAGGAAACAAAGCCCGCAGTTTTTGTAGTAGATATGTGTAAACCTTATGTGAGTGCCATAGAAGAGGCCTGCCCGGGTTCGGATATTGTTATTGACAAGTTTCACGTGATACGGAAGGTTAACGAAGCTCTGGATCGAACACGTAAGACATTGCAAAGGGCACATAAGAAACGAGGTGGAAGGAAGAGGTTTGTATATCGTATTAGATGGCTTCTTTTGAAAGGAGAGGCTTTCTATAGAGGAAAAGGAGAGATTGGACTTTGTGCTTGGCAGGGCACCGCTATTGGCAAAGGCTTATGATCTCAAGGAGACATTCAGGGACTTATATAAGGTTTGTGAGAATTATGAAGATGGTAGAGGATGTATAGAATCCTGGTGCGATATGTGTGATATGGTTGATATATCGTTTTTCAAGGATGTTTCTATGATGGTCAGGAGATGGATGCATCCCATATCTCTGTATTTTGAACACAGGGTTACCAATGGTTATACCGAGGGGGGTAAATAACAAGATAAAGGTAGATAAGCGGATGGCATATGGTTATAGGAATTTTGAGAATCAACGAATTAGAATATTGAGCAAATGTGAATAAATCCCGCAC
>JAYENM010000300.1:0-1744 GCA_034722095.1 Caldifarciminota bacterium
TTGAAGCAATTACCACGTAGATATCTGCCTCTCCTCCATTCGTTATCCATTGTTTTGTTCCGTTAATGATGTAGAAATCTCCATCCTTTATTGCTTTTGTCTTAATATTCCCGGCATCAGAGCCAGCATCCGCTTCTGTCAGGGCGAAGGCACAAAGTTTTTTTCCTGATGCAATGGGCGGAAGGTATTTTTTCTTTTGCTTATCATTACCGAAGAGGATTATAGGCATTGAGCCAAGAGTATTTGCTGCATATGTTACGCTAACACCTGCACATACCTTCGATATTTCTTCGATAGCAAGGCAGAATGAAAGATTTGTCAACCCAAGTCCTTCATATTCAGGGGGTATTAATATCCTAAATAGGTCTGCTTTTGCAAATTCTTTCAGTATCTCTGACGGAAATTCACCTTTTTCATCGAGTTCTGCTCTTACCGGTAATATCATTTTTTGAGAAATACCTCTTGCAGTATCTCTCACCATTAACTCTTCTTCGCTCAAGAAATAATCCACTTGTACCTCCTTTATTTCATATTTGTACTGTTCACGAGTAGTGTTGACAGTTTAGGTTGATTTTTTAAAGAAAAAAGTGGTCAAATTGACCTCCATGTGTTATAATATATATTGATTATTTAAAAACAAAAAACACGGGAGGTGCAAGATGACCACTACCGAACTTGTAGTCCGGCATAGATATATTTTACTACAACTTGCGGAAAAAGTCAAGAATATTTCTCTTGCTTGTCGCATTTTAGGGTTCTCAAGAGAGAGTTATTACAAATACAAAAGGCTCTTTGATAAATATGGCATAGATGGGCTAAAGGATAAACCGAGAAGGCCTCCCGATATGCCAAACAAGGCTTCTCCTGAAAAGGAGAAAGCAGTACTCGATTATTGTCTCGAATACCCAACCCATGGACCTCTAAGAATAGCACACGAGCTCAAGAAGAAAAACATTGACATTTCGTCCGGTGGAGTGTATAATATACTTAAACGACATAATCTTAACAGGCGCCACCAAAGACTATTGCGATTAGAGAAAGAGAGTGCGAGGAATGGTTTCATACTGACAGAAGATCAGTTTGAGTTGTTAATGCGAGAGAGTGAGAGGGTCCAGGAGACTCATGTTGAAGCTGAATATACAGGCGCGCTAATTTCACAGGATACATTCTATGTAGGTACACTGAAAGGTGTTGGTAGAATATATGCTCAGAATGTGGTAGACTGTTGTTCGTCATTCGGATTTAGCGAGTTATATGCGAATAAGAGTGCCGAGAGTGCTGCTAATATTTTGAGATCACGAGTTAAGCCTTTCTATGCTGGATTTGGATACGCTTTACATCGGGTTTTATCCGATAACGGCACGGAGTATACTCATCACAATAGTATCGAAGAACATCCATACGAGAAATTCTTGCGAGAGCACCATATCAGACACACCTATACTAAGGTCAGGAATCCTAAGACGAATGGGTTCGTTGAAAGGTTTCATCAGACATTGTTAAATGAATTCTTCAGAGTAGCGTTTAGAAAGAAGCTTTATACGTCATTAGACGAGTTACAGCGAGACCTGGATGAGTACCTAATCGAGTACAATTTTCAAAGAGCACACCAAGGTTACAGATTAAAGGGTAAAACGCCTATACAGAAATTCCTGGATGGTTCAAGAGCACCCGCTCTTCCACCACCCATTTGATATTAACATTTATGGAGGTCAATTGTCAACAGATCTCCTGAATAGGACAT
>JAYENM010000301.1:0-8816 GCA_034722095.1 Caldifarciminota bacterium
TAATGATATTCTTTCTGGCATTTGTTGCCGATTTCTCAAACCTGCAGGGATTTTCGTGGATTATGAGCGGTCTCAAGACTGCATGGATTGTTGCCTTTGTCATACTATTTCAGCCCGAGATAAGGAATGCACTCGCAACACTCGGCAAGACCAGATTTATAAGGGCGTTTATAAGAGAGGAAGAAGATATAATCGCAGAGATTGCCAATGGTGCGATAGAACTGTCAGAGAGGGGAATAGGTGGGCTTATTGTGATAGAGAAACGAATGGGTCTTAAAAATTATATTGATACGGGTATATCACTCGATGCAAAGCTGAAAAGCGACCTTATATCAACGATATTTACTCCTTATTCTCCATTGCACGATGGTGCAGTGATAATAAGAGGTAATACTATTGTAGCAGCAGCCTGCATCCTGCCTCTTTCAGATAGTCCCAATTTGCCACATACAATGGGCACGCGTCATCGGGCTGCTCTTGGGATTGCAGAAGAAACAGATGCTGTAGCGATCGTGATATCAGAGGAGACAAGGAAAATCTCCATAGCAGTTGAGAGGCAACTTAAGACGGACATCGCAAGAGACAAGCTGAAAGAGAAGCTACAGAAACTCCTTCTTTAAAAACAGGTTAAAACTATCAATTAAGTCATTGCGTTATTGGGTCATTGTACTCTCTTTACCTTGCTAATTTTGCATTTTTCAATTCTCATTTTGCATTGTTTAAACCGGGGGTTAAGTGAAAAATAAAGAAAGATTGTTTGCAGTCTTTTTGGTATTTGTATTTATATCTGGTTTTTACCTCTACACGATGCAACCAACCGCCTCTTTCTGGGATGCGTCAGAATACCTTGCATGTGGTTATACTCTTGGAGTACCCCACCCTCCAGGTTCTCCGCTTCATGTCATTTTAAGGAGATTATTCTCGTTTCTTCCCATTACTGGTGATCCTGCTTTCAGTATGAATCTTTTTTCTGCTCTGCCCTGTGCTATTACTTGTTCTCTTATTTTCTTGATGGTAATAACAATATTATGTGAATGGAAACAGCCAAAGAAAAGATTCGATAAGGCAGTGATATATTCGCTGGGGTTTGCAAGCGCCTCAGTTTCTGCATTTGCATTCACTCCTTGGTGGAACGCGGTAGAGGCCGAGGCATATGCTCCAGCAACATTTATATTGGTATTTTCTCTCTGGCTTGCATTTCTCTGGAGACGTCATCTCGGTGAGGCAAACTCAGGAAGGATGATAATACTTATAGCGTATCTTTTTGCCCTGTCAATTGGTATACACCTTATACCTCTCCTTGCCGGACCCAGTATATTTATCTTTGCCATGCTTACCAACAAGGAACATCTGAGGGATAAAAGAAAGGTGATAATTGGTGCTCTTGTAGCTTGGTTCCTGGTAGTTATATTGTTAATGGCACTCAAAGGCCCTTTGGGTGAGGACTACTCATTTGTAGTGGGAATGGTGATCGCAGTTATTTTGCTTGCACTTCTTCCAAATATAAAGACAATACGATCTCCACTCTTGCGAATACTTATAGTGTGTATTATCCTTATTGGTTTTACAACACATCTTTACCTTATGATAAGGGCAAATCTTCATCCCATGATAAACGAGACGGCGCCAACTACTTTAAGCAAACTGTGGGATGCATTTTCAAGAAAGCAGTATGGTCCATCAGCGGTGACTTCCCAGCTCTTCCCGAGAAAGACCGCTATAGAGACCGGTTATTCCCTACCTGTTGCACTATTCTGGCAGTTTATGTTCTATTTCAGGTATTTTACCTGGCAGTTTATGCCGTGGCCAAGAGAGGCTATTATCTTGGCAACAACAACCCACAAGGTCATTCAAGTACTTTCTGTGCTGGGTACGTTTGCTATAACAATTCTTGGTATTCTCGGGATGTATTCAATGTATAAAAAGGATAAGGGTTACTTCTGGCTGTTCTTTACCACGTTTTTCTTTGCAAGTGCCGGACTTATTTTGTATATGAACTTTAAATTTTCGCCATCAGACCTGAATCCTCTCCATCAGCCAAGGGAAGTAAGAGAGAGGTTTTACTTCTTTGGTCCCTCCTTTGTTATGTTTGGATTTTTCGTTGGTTTTGGGATATTTGAAATGTTTAGAAGAATGAAAAGATGGATAAGATACTCCATCCCTCTCGCTGCCGTAGTGGGAATAATTCCGCTTGTATCAAACTTTTCATCGCCTGCGAACAGACACGCAAATTATATACCGGACGATTATGGGTATAATATGCTTATCTCTTGTGACAAGAACGCAATACTTTACACAAATGGAGACAATGATACATTTCCCCTGTGGTTTGCCCAGGCGGTCAAGAAGACGAGACTTGATGTAAGGATTGCAAACCTATCGCTTATAAATACCGATTGGTATATAAAACAACTGAAGAATGATATGGGAGTTCTCATATCATTTACAGATTTTGAAATTGAGAATCTTATGCCTCATCCGGTGGTAAAAGACGGCAAGATACAGCGAGATAAGATACTTCTTGTAAATGACTTTGCTGTAAGGGATATAGCTACTATGAATGCAGAAAAAAGGTTTGAGAAGAAACTGTTTATGCCTATAAGGAAGGAGACGCTTCCATCCGAGTATAAGGAACTTTTTCCAAAGGATATGGAGATTATTCCACCTCAGTATTATGTCAGGAGGAAAGCAAGTGGAGAATGGATGCTTCCGAGTTCCTTCTGGGTGAGAATACCTGAAGAATATCTCCTGCCAGATGAAGAGTTTGTAGAACTTCTGATGAAAGATGGATATGAGGGGAAATTCCCTATATACTTTGCTACGACTGTATCACGGGATAATACCATAGGATGGGAACCCTATTTATCTATGGAGGGACTCGTAAGGAAGATTATTCCCGAAAAAGGAGGTCTCTATTTTAACCTTGAGAAGACCGACAGTCTAGTATTTCAGGAATATAGATACAGATCCATATTTAATAAATCGGTCTATAAGGACGAGAATGTAAGGAAACTTCTCTCTAACTATGCTATCTGTCTCTTTTCGCTCGGAATGGAGAATCAGAAAAGGGGGAACATAGATAAAGCTATAAAATGTTATGAGATGGGAAGAGGCCTTGGAACGAAGGGAATTCCGTTTGACAGGATGAGTATCAATTTATATAAAATGAAGGGAGATACTGTTAAGCTGAAAGAAATTCTTCTTGAAACGGTAGAGCAGAAGCCGGATCCCTACTCGCTGTATACGGCAGGGAGAATAAAACTCGATGAGGGTAATTACAACGAGGCAGGCAGGTATTTCAAAAGGGCACAGAAGTTAGATCCCAGAAATCCCATTGGTATATCTGGTATGCTCTCCTTGTATTACAGAATGGATGACTCTCTGAAGTTTTTTGACCTTCGTGATTCCATAGTGGAAAGCCCGGAGCTTACAGGGAATGTAATTGGATTTCTGCAGCAGGACGCCGAAGGAGAGATAGCACGGGAGATACTCAAAAGATGGCTTGAATTACATCCTTATGATACCCTTGCGCAGAGGATGCTCGAGGAGATGTAAGATTGCAAATTAGCATGTACACACTTCCAGTAGAGAAAGTGATATTTTCCGGAGTTGATATTGAGACCACCGGTTTATATCCACATCTTGGAGATAGAATATGTGAAATAGGAGCTGTCAGGTTTACACTCTCTTCGAAATTGGAGGAATTCTCAACGCTTATAAATCCGGGTATACCCTTATCCAGAGAAGCAAGATACATAAACGGAATTACAGACAAGATGGTTAAGGGCGCTCCTTCCATTTTAGGCATTCAAGATGAATTTCTATCGTTTATAGCTGGTACAGTGCTTGTCTTCCACAATGCACCATTTGACCTTTCCTTTCTTATAAATGAACTTGATCTCCCCATAGATAACCTTGTCCTGGATACACTTACGATTGCCAAGAGAAGATTTGATTTCAGGTCTAATACACTTGAATATATAGCCAGAGTCCTGAGGATAAAATCCCTCCCGACGCACAGGGCAATAGATGATGCAAGAGCCGTTTCAGAAGTAACAAGGGAGTTCATAAATACATTGAAGCCTCGCAAGCCTCGCACACTTGGTGATGTCCTGGTTATGCAAGGAGGCAGCGTGCGGATAGATAGTAAAAAATTAAAATGTTCACCCTGTGGAATATAAAGTCTTATTCCACTGGGCAAGAAATAACATATCAAAAATCAAAGATTTCTAAAAAGAATTTACCACCAAGACATTCACCCCGCACCTATGCATAGGCGCGGGGCAAGAAGACACCAAGATACCAAGATTGTAGATTGAACAGTGAAAGGAAAAATGACCTAATAACCAATGACTAATGACCAATGAGGATTACCGATTACCAATCACCGATAACTCACACTTTGTGATCTTTGTGTCTTAGTGCCTTCGTGGTTTTGGCATTAATTTTGCATTTTGATTCCTGCCTGCCGGCAGGCAGGTTTAATTTTTGATATTGCATATGGAGCTTATCCATTACATGCGATATGCACTTACATTGGCGAAAAAGGGAATGGGAACTACATCACCCAACCCTATGGTCGGGGCTGTTGTAGTAAAGAACGGAAGAATCGTTGGTAAGGGATATCATAAAAGGAAGGGCAAACCCCATGCGGAATATATTGCTATAGAAGATGCTGGTAGTTTGGCAAGGGGCGCTACTCTCTTTGTTACCCTCGAACCCTGCGTACATTTTGGCACAACCTCACCCTGTGTAGATACGATAATCAAGGCAGGTATAAAGAAGGTATTCGTAGCAACTATTGACCCGAACCCGATAGTAAATGGTAAAGGGGTTGAGAAATTATTAGATGCGGGAGTGGATGTAGAGGTTGGCTTATGCGAGAAGAAAGCAATTGAACTGAATGAGATATACAATAAATTCATAACAACCTGTGAACCCTTCGTTATCCTAAAAGTAGCGACAACACTGGATGGAAGGATTGCTACGGAAACACATGAATCTAAATGGATAACAGACGAGGTAGGAAGAAGGTATGTGCATGAACTCCGTTCATGGGTTGATGCCGTTCTTGTTGGAATAAATACAATTTCCACGGATGATCCCCTGCTTACCACAAGACTTGCTAAAGGTAAAAATCCAAAGAGAATCGTGCTTGATTCAGATTTTCGTATCCCGGCGAATGCAAGGGTGCTTGGAGATGGATGTGTAATTGCTACTGCCTCTTCTCAAGAGAGAGAGATGGATGCAGAAGTATGGAGACTGAGTAAGGATAAGACAGGCAGGGTAGATATAAAGGCACTCTTGAAAGAGGCAGGTAAAAGGAATATAACCAGTATACTTGTTGAGGGGGGAAGAGACGTTTATACATCTTTCCTCAGAAACAAACTTGTCGACAAATTTTATATATTTATAGGTACAAAGATCTTTGGCGAAAACGGTATACCATTTGTAGGAAACCTTGGAATTCAATCACTTAAGAATGCGATTAACATGGAGTATACCCGTGTTAAAAGGATTGGAAGAGATGTGCTTATTACGGGATATCCTTGTTTTTAACCCTTTTCATCAGGGAGAAAAGCACTACCCCCGGCAGACTCCCAATTACACCAACGAGGTAGAAGAACAGAGAAAGAGAAAAGGATGCCTCTTTTGGTATTCCCACCAGATTAAAGAAATATACATAGGAGACTTCTCTTATTCCTAACCCGCCAATTGAAGGCAGTATAGTTATCACTGCTATTATAGATGGAAAAACCATGCAAGGCAGGAGACCAAGTTCAAGTCCCAATGCCCTCCCGATAAGGAAATTTTCCATACCTATAGCTGCCTGAACACCAAACGATAGAAAGATGCTAACGAAGATTGCCATTTTTCTGTCTCTATAGATAGTAATGGCGTTGTAAAAATCAAATATCTTTTCTCCTATACCCCAAAGCCTGATTCTTTTTATAGGTCTTTCTAATTTCTTTACTATATAAGTAGAGAGGAAAAGACTAAAAAGAAGTGTAATTACAATACTTCCACAGAGGAATATGAGAAATAGTATTCTTCCTTCGCTCCTTCCGAGATAGAAGAGAAGTAAAATAGTTACAAATATGAACAACCCAATAAATCCGAGTACAAGTTCACAGGTCATAGATGCAAACGACTCTTTATTCTTACCTGTATCCCTTCCTGCGTAGATTGCTCTCACCGCGCCCCCACCTACCGTAGGGGGTAAGAAGTTATTAAAAAACATTCCGATAAGGTAGTAACCAAATACCCTCATAAATGGAAGTTTTACACCCTGAACGGCCAGAAGCCACCACCATCTCATTGTAGAAAAAACGAGGAGTAATATGTAACTGAGAAATGAGAGCACAAGAAGTGGAATATCCACTCCCTTCACCAAGGGAATAATAGACCTCAAGTCCATTCTTTTAAAAAGGAGCAAGAGCAGAAGGAGAGAGATAATAATCCTTGCAATGTTGAGCAGTTTGTTTTTCATAATATGAAAGGATACAGCCAGGGAGTGCATAACCTAACTAGTATGACTCCCTGGCTTTGCATAGGATGTAAGGGTAAGTGATAGATGGTTGGCCCCGAAGGTTACTCCTCAATGATTATAGCCTCAGATGGACAGTTGTCTGCTGCCTCTCTTGCGCATTCTTCTTCATTCTCGGGCACCTCGGCTACAATAACAATTGCTATCCCATCCTCATTAATCTCGAAGAGGGTTGGGCATGTATCTACACATACCTCACACCCAGTGCACAGTTCCTCATCGATTCTTATATGCATAGCACCTCCTTATCAAATATGCACAAATTCTAAAAACTAAATTCTAAATCCTAAACAAATTCCAAATTCCAATGTTCCAAACAAGTAATGACAGTTTGAGATTTTGAGAATTGGGATTTAAACATTGTTTAGTGTTTAGGATTTCGAATTTAGGATTTTTATTCTCTCGTGGTGTCAGCCTGCCTGTCCATACGGATCCGCAGTGACCGGTAGGCAGGGAGTTGCCTTACGGCGACCTTCGGTATACCCTCCTGACACCAGTTATTAGGTAATTGACACAACGACGTTAAGACGCAATGACACGATGACGTCTCGACTACAATCTACAATCTGTAATCTATAATCTATTGGTTAAACTTCCGTATAATACAACAGAAATTTCAAAATGTCAAGAAAAAAATTTAACCACAGAGGACACAGAGAAATCAATTCAAAATTATCAATTAGCAATGCCCCGCCTTTGGCGGGATCCCGCTTCTGCGGGGCAAAACTATCAATCTCAAGATCCGTATGGATTTGCGAAAAATCATTTTTAAATTGCTAACGGTTCGGCTGAGCTCGCTGAAGACTGCTAATTTTGCATTTTACATTGTTTCTTTGTCTCTGTGGCCTCTGTGCTCTCTCCCATTAAACCCAAGCAGGCCTCAGGCGAGATCAGGCAAGAAAAATATTAATAGACAATTTGAGCATATCTACCTGTCGGTAGACAGGCAGAGAAGAATAAATATTGTTTCTCCGTGCTCTCTGTGGTTGAGAGACTTTTTCAGCAATCTCAAAATTTTTAGATTGACAAAACCAAAGAAATGTGTTATAATATGAAGTTAATTATGAAAGTTCTTCTCTGCTCTGACTCTTATTACCCTCACCCGGGAGGTATATCTGAATATATCCATTACCTTGCAATCAGTATTAGAAGACTGGGTAACGATGTAGTTATACTTGCTCCCAGGTACAGAGAAGAATACAAGAACGGTGACGATGTTGTGAGAATAGGGCGATGTGTCTTATTTCAGGGAAACAAATCTACTATAACTTTTACATATGACAGGAAACTTCCTTATCTTGTGAAGGATTTCCTTTCTTCAGAGAAATTTGATATTACTCATACCAGTGGCCCTCTGGGCTGGAATCTGCCATACTGGGTGCTTCATTTTTCAAAGAGTATAAATGTTGCGACATTTCAAACGAGTTTTGTCGGGTTTAACTTTTATAAGCTTGCAAAATTTCCGTTCAAGAGGGAACTGGAAACGAAGGTTGATGGAGCTATTGTGCCATCCAGGGCAGCACTTAATGCAATAGCACCGCATTTTTTGCTCTATTACAAAATTATACCCGATGGTGTTGACACAGAGAGGTTTTACCCGGAGATAGAGCCGATCAAAGAACTCCCGGAAGGGGAAAAGATTCTGTTTGTTGGGAGGTTGGATCCAAGGAAAGGTCTTAATAGGTTGATATCTGCATTTACAATGATAAAGCAAAAGATACCTTCTGCCTTTCTCATTGTAGTGGGTAAAGGGAATATTGAAACTTACAGGAAAATGATTCCTCATAACATCAGGAAATATGTCATATTCAAGGGTTATGTTGATCCAGATACACTTCCGAGGTATTACGCATCCTGCGATGTCTATGTATCTCCTGCTATTGGAGGAGAAACGTTTGGGATCGTTTTACTTGAAGCAATGGCATCCGGTATACCCGTAATTGCCTCAGACATTCCTGGATACAATGAGGTAGTAAAAGATAGAAAGAATGGAATTCTTTTTGACCCATTCTCGACAGAGGAACTTGCCCTTAGGACCATCGAGTTACTGGAAGATAAAAAGCTTAGAATAAGGCTTAAAGAAAAGGGTAGAAAATATGCCCTCCAGTTGTCATGGGACAGGGTTGCAGAAAGGGTTATTGATTTTTATGAAGAGTTATATAACAAGATATAATCATAAAGAGATAGAGGAGAGATGGCTATCTTACTGGGACGAAAAGGGATTTCCTCATGCGGGTGTAAATCCTTCAAAAGAGCCATATACCATCTC
>JAYENM010000302.1:0-1724 GCA_034722095.1 Caldifarciminota bacterium
CAAAAATTAAAGATTTTCTCCTATGGGGTTGAAACCAATATTTTCAAGAGCATCGGACATCACAATCCCGACAAACTGACAATTATCAGTCCAAGGGCAATGGAGAAAATATATAACATTGATGTAATTGTAAGGGCTATTCCTTCGTGTATCCAGCAATACCCAAATCTAAAGTTCACATTCCTGGCCGGTATAGGAGACAAAAAATATATTAAAGTCATCGAAAATTTGGTATCGAAACTAAACATAGGAAACTATGTAAGGTTTATAGAAGATATCCTATCCCCTCCAAGAATGGTGGATGAATTCTCAAAAGCCAGTATTCTCATTTCAATCCCGTCGACTGATTCCCTTTCAAAGTCCGTGTTGGAAGGCATATTATGTGGAACAATTCCAATATTGAGTGATATTCCAGCAAATAGAGAGATAAAAAAGATGGGAATTCCCGTCAGTTTTGTCACCAAGAACGATCACAAGAAACTTGCAGATGAGATATTATGGACATTGCAAAATTTGGATAAAGTTAGAGAAGAGATTAGAACAATCAGAGGCAAAATAGAAAAGAAATATAGCACCGATATGTGTGTAGATAAATTGGAGGATATTTACCGGGGACTATTAACAAGCGGAAGATGCATATGACCATAGACAGAAGGAAAATTATTGTTCTTCTTATAATATTTATGGTGATAGGCAGTTCTTTAAAGTCTGCTCCGCTTATTAGCGAAGAAGAAGACTCTTGCTATGTTGACAGTGGACAATTCAAATTAACTATATCCAAGGCAAGCGGCATGATCACAAGCGCCAAATTGAAAGAAAGTAATATTGAATTAGTAAGTGATTACGGGGATTATAGCATTTTCTTTCCTGAATTCGCTGTTCAGCATATAAAAGGAACAACAGAAAAATGGTATTGTCCAGCAAGTTACGGTAATTTAACTTCCGAATTAATCGTGAATACAGACAGTATAGGTATTTTACGATGCTATTGGGAAACAGGACTTATAGATACTAAATGGGATTATAAATTTATAAAAGAGAAACCATTTTTTGTGGTAACTATTGAACGAACTGTTAGAGAGGCAAATATTTATGCTAATGCCCAACAATGTGTGATGTATACTCCGGATATGGATGATAGCTATATTGTGAACTACGAAGGCGAACTGTATCCAACTATGCAGGATGGTGTTTCCTCTGGCCCTACGGCATGGACATCAGAACATAGTATGTTTAGTGTAATTGATAAGGGACTATCTACCCGTTACCCTGCGATAGTCTGGCATGATGATGATGGAGATATAACAACCGGGATAATAATCACTTATGTCTCTCCAAATCAAAGAGAAACTATCTCATATCATGGCGGAGGTCGTTCACCCGAAGGGCATCCTGGTTTCGGAGAAGGTCAGATTAACTGGTTTGGTAAGTCAGACAGTGAATCTCTTCTTCTCAAGGAAGGAACTACTTACTTAATAGAAATCTATTACTACCTTGATTATAAGTCTGTGGATAGATTTGATGATTTTAACAAAGCCTTGCTTAATGAAACTCATTACGATTCAGTGCAATCTGAGAACTACTTTGCTGCAAGCTGGGGAGGAAGACGATGTGCATCGACAAAGTATTGCTGGAACTTTCCTCAGGCATCGAATAATTTTATCTGTTCTCAACAATTGTTCAAACATAGGGCTATTTCAATTCCGGCCTCACAAAACGGAATT
>JAYENM010000303.1:0-1716 GCA_034722095.1 Caldifarciminota bacterium
TTACAGCTTGCCTCAGAGTCTCCTTCAGCTATTGTAGACCTGAATAACAACTACGGAAATGATCCTGATAAAGCAGTTATCTTTCACTGCGGTAATTTTGCTAAATCTATTTTTAGCAAGGTAAAAATGGGCTACGGTGATATTATCTCCACCAGTGTAGGCAAGCAAAATGCTTATGGAAGCCTGACTGGAAGAATCAAGACTGGACCTTTTACCTATGCTAGATTTACCTCTGATGACCTTGAGGGGTGTCTAAAGGCCTATGTGGGTGAAGGGGAGATCACTGACGATGAACTTACCACCTTTGGAGCAGGAGGCGTGGCTCGTATCTCCCGGATGCAGGATCTTTTACGGTTTATCTGTAAAAATGGATTTGAACACCATGTAGCCATAAATCTCTCAAGAGTACCCAGCATACTTAATGAGGCAATCAGCAACTACATGGGAATTGAGACCTACTGGCACAAGCAGTGAGGTTTTGTACGTCTTATTGGCCAAAAAGATAACTTATGGATCTGTTAATCTTTACTTTTTGACGAACAACTTAATGATTTACCGAACCCGGGTTATTAAAAGATCAATAATCTTAGTGGGAGAATTAATCATGTCTGTAATAGGACTTGATTTGGGTACCACTGTATGCAAAGCTTCTCTATTTGACGAGGAGGGCAATCTCTTATCTCTAGAACGCAAGGAATATCCTATGTACAGTCCTCATCCAGGCTGGGTTGAACAAGACAAATACTCTTCCATACAGGAGGCGGCCAAACAGATGGTGAAGATTAATATCAGGTTTTTACCAAGATATATCCAACCTTAAAACAGATTAACCACTTGATTCACAATATACAGGTAACAGTTCAACCACTAAGTCACCAAGGCACAAAGAAGTGTAAACAGTAATTAGCAATGAGTAATGAGAATGGGGGTTCACCTCTTACGTCTCACTTCTTACTATTCACTGTGGTTTATTACATAATCCTAGGTCTTTGTGTCCTGGTGGCTGAATAGACATATACAGGAAACAAGAAGGTATTAGTTTGGAATACATATATAAAAGTTTACAGGATTTAGAAAAAAAGGGAGAGTCCATTAAGGTAGGTTTAGTAGGTGCCGGGCAGATGGGCTCAGGAATGGTCAGTGTTGCTGCTCAAATGCCTGGACTCAAGGTTGTAGCCATAGCCGACCTGAAGGTAGAAAGAGGAATAAAGGCTTATCAAGAAGCAGGGATAGATAGGAATCAGATTGTAAAGGTTAAGGATTTTGCCGAGGCAGAACAAACTATTATAAATAAAAAAGTAGTGGTAACCAAACAAGCAAACGTTATTTCTCGTACTCCTTCAATTCAAGCAGTGGTAGAAGCTACAGGCCTTCCCTCCGTAGGAGTAGAGACAGCCTTGAACTGCATAATGAATAAAAAACATATCATTATGCTAAATGTGGAGACTGATGTAGTTGTAGGCTGGATACTCAAAAGATTAGCGGACAATGCCGGGGTGGTATATACGGTCTCTGATGGAGATGAGCCGGGAGTTATCAAGGGTCTTTATAATTTTGCCAGTTCTTTAGGATTCACTGTAGTTACAGCAGGAAAGGGGAAGAACAATCCCATCAATTACTATGTTACTCCTGATGATTGTAAGAAAGAAGCCAAAGATAAGGATATGAACCCAAAAATGCTGACTTCTTTTGTAGATGGGTCCAAGACTATGACAG
>JAYENM010000304.1:0-1708 GCA_034722095.1 Caldifarciminota bacterium
TAAAATTAAACAATACTTGTCGATGGGGAGAAAACTGTAGATAGAATATCTTGAAGAATAAAAATTGTAATCTATGTAATAAAAGTTAGGAATTTAGTTATTTCTATTTTTCAGCCTGCCCCCAAAGTCCTTTTCTTGCAATTCCGAAATGTTGATATGCGAGGATGGTTGCTTCTCTGCCCCGAGAGGTGCGTTTTATAAATCCTTCCTGAAGCAAGTAGGGTTCAAATACCTCTGATATCGTATCTTCCTCTTCTCCAATTGATGCGGCAAGTGTTGACAGTCCCACAGGTCCGCCATTGTATTTCTTTATTATCGTCATAAGTATCTTCTTATCCATTTCATCCAGCCCACATCCATCAACATCCAGCATAGAGAGCGCAAATTTGGTTATTTCGTTTGTTATTTTACCCTCTCCTTTTACCTCTGCGTAATCCCTTACCCTTTTCAATAACCTGTTTGCAATCCTTGGTGTTCCCCTTGCCCTCTTGGCTATTTCCACGCTTGCATCTTCTGTTATCTCCACCTCAAGAAGGGATGCAGAACGCTTCACAATGGATGTTAATTCTTCTGGAACATAGAAATCAAGCCTGAATGTCAAATCAAATCTCGAACGGAGAGGAGATGAAAGAAGCCCACTCCTTGTCGTTGCTCCAATGAGGGTAAATGGTGAGAGTTTCAGTTTTATACATCTTGCATTAGGTCCCGAATCCAAAAGTATGTCCAGCGAGAAATCTTCCATCGCAGGATATAGATACTCTTCAATTACCTTCCCTAGTCTGTGTATCTCATCAACAAACAGGGTATCATGGCTCTTCAACCTTGTAAGAATACCTGCGAGGTCTGCCGGTCTTTCAAGTGCAGGCCCCGATGTTGAGGTTATATCAGCACCCAACTCCCTTGTAATGATATTGGCAAGGGTTGTTTTACCAAGTCCGGGAGGTCCATAAAACAGTATATGATCCAATGGTTCGCCTCTCCGCCTTGTTGCCTCTATAAATACCTTAAGATTCTCTTTCAGTCTATCCTGTCCAATAAAGTCATTGAAGGTTTTGGGTCGAAGTGCTCTTTCTACTTCTCTTTCATCCTTTATAGGAAAGGGCGTCGTTATATTTTCTTCTATCATAAGTTTTGGATTAAGTGTTTTTCAATGCCTCTTTTATTAGCATCTCTAAGTCACCCTGTGGCACTGATTTCACAACATTTAAAAGTATCCTTTTGGCTTCTTTTCTTGTAAATCCCAGTGAAATAAGGGCGGATAACGCCTCATTTGGAACTACCTCTTCCTTAAATAGCCCTTTTAATTCAAATACGATTTTTTCTGCCCTTTTTCTCCCGATACCTCTTACTTCTGCAAGTGAATCAACATCTCCTCTATCCACAACCTCCTTGAACTCGTAAAAATTCATACTCGAGAGTATTCTTAATGCAGTCTCTCCTCCAATTCCTCTTACCTTGAGGAGTGATTCAAAATAGTTGCGTTCCTCTTCAGTATAAAAACCATATAATTCTATCACCTCGTTTTTAAATATCATGCTTATTAAAAGCCTTATCCTGTCCTTTTTCAGTTGTTCATATGTGGAGACAGGTATCTTAATGTAATATCCAACGCCTCCTGACTCAAGCACTACACTCGCTGGCGTCGTTTCTACTACTTTGCCTTCTATATGATTTATAAACATAGTTCAGTTAATATCCCCTACACTCA
>JAYENM010000305.1:0-8679 GCA_034722095.1 Caldifarciminota bacterium
AAGACCCATAAGGAGAAGATGGAGAATATGGTGGAGTGGATTGAAAAGTGTATTAACAGGGACAAATATGAGGATGAGTTTATAGATGTATTTTATAGTGGAGTAAAACAAGGAGAACTGACAGAAGAGGCGTGGAATTTAATGCAGGTTGGCAAGATTGCTGGGATTTTGGAAAAGATAAAGCAACGTGGAAAGTCTCTCATCAATATTTGCAATGTAAACCAAGGGCTCGTTTCTGGTGCTCCCAATGTGAGTAATAAGAACATTAAACTCCTTCCTCAAAGTATCATTTCTCGTTATAATATCAAACCCGGCGATGGCATTTTCGTTTTGAACAGGCAAGAACTACAATCGCTACACCTCAGCGAAATTGAGATAACCTTGATAAAACCATATTTCAGGCAAACTCAAATTGACCCATATCTTGCCGAGGAGGAAAATAGTCTATTTGTTATTTATACCACAAAAGATACTGACCTTAAAAAATATCCCAGAATTAAGGCACATCTGGAAAAGTTTCAACCAATTTTAGAGAACAGACTTAAGGTTTATGGAGAGAGTTACCCATGGTACAAGCTACATCGTGAAAGAGACTCTAAAATTTTTGAAGGAGAAAAGATTCTTACTCCTAATTTTGCTCCGCAAAATAGCTTTGCCTGGTCATCAAAGCCGTTTTATACAGAGTTTGACAGCTACTTTATAACTGGTAAAAACACCCTTACAGAATCCTTGAAATATCTAACTGCGATTCTGAACTCTAAAATAACCAACTTTTGGTGTGCGCATAATACAAAAAAGAAAGGAGAAAGAGGGTTAATTAGAGTGTATAATACCGGTTCTGTATCTAAAATTCCTATTCGCCGTATCAATTTTGACGACGAGAAGGATGTAGAAATCCATAGTTCTCTTGTGAAGAAAGTTGATAGGATTATAAAACTGAAGAAGGAACTTGCAGAGTATAATAAATTCTACTCAGGAGTGAGGCTTACGAGAATTAAGAAGTTAGAAGATGTTTCAGAACCCGACGAATACCTTGTGACCGAAAACCTTCCAGATGAGGATAAACGAAACATAAGAACCCACTCAAGGGTTACACACGAACCCCAAAACCCCGATGATTTCTCTCTATCTGGCATCGGAAGCATTGAACCTGCTCCTCTCTTTGCCAAAAAGATGAATGAACCACTGGTGTCTATTCATTTTAAAGGCAAGGCTAAGGAATCCTTGAGAATTACTGCCCCGAGAGAGATTATAGAATATCTGAGTAAGGTGTTGTCAAGGTATAAAGGTAAGCCCTGGGATGAGATAAAGGAAATACCAATTGCAAAAGACCTGAAGACATTTATTTCAAAGAAAAAAGAGGTCTCTTCAAAGGTAAAATCCCTCCTCATAGAAATCCAGAAGATACAGACAGAGATAGACGAGATTGTCTATGCTCTTTATGGAATAACAGAAAAAGAGAGAAAGATAATAGAGAAAACATTGTCAGAATAACAGGCTCAGGCTCAAGTATATTGGTGGCTGGCGAATAAAAGCAGGTAGGGCACATATTGGCTACAGGAATGAGACAGAGGCAAGGTATCTAAAGGTCTTCTGGGAGACAGGAATGGAAGAAATAAAAATCCCGGAAGATGAAGGGGATAGAGAGAACTGACACCAATTTTCTAAATCTAAGCTTTAATATGAAGAACCGAAAAATAAAATTTGATTTAATTACAAATGCACAGGATTCTCTCTATCATGCTGTTGAACATCTTACAAATATAAATGGTCCTACTGTAGGAGACCTCAAAAGAGCTATTCTAGATGTAGCTCACGTGGTTGAACTTATATTAAAAGAGCGTTTAAAAAGAATACATCCAGCATTTATCTGGCAAAATGTAGACAAATATCCTTCAACTGAAGCTCTTACTATCAGTACAAATGTAGCAGTAAAACGCCTTTTTAATATTGGGGGTATTAGTTTATCAAATAGCGATATAAAGACTATATCAGCTTGTAGGAAATTGCGTAATAGAATTGAACATTTTGAATTTGAGATTGAATTGGCGAAAGCTAAGGCAATCGTCGGTAGAATGTTATCCTTTATTTTTAACTTTTCAAAGTACAATCTGGGACTTGATCTTGAAACTGAGTTCAAGCAAGATGATCAATGGTCTGAACTAATTGATATCTACGAATTTTGGGAAGCCCACAGTAAGGCCTTAGAAAATCAACTCTTGGATGAGGGAAAACCCATATGTGAATGTCCTTTATGTGGTGCTCAAACCTTTGACCTAACGGTAATGAAATGCGCTCTTTGTGATCACTCTGATGAAGAGGTTGAGTGCGATGTTTGCCATGAAACAGTTTGGGAATCGAATACTGAAATAGTTGAGAGAATACCTGGTAGCAGACTTATAGTCTGTGGAAAATGCCTATATGGAGACGACTATTTAGACTTTGCTGTTGATTTACTGAGAGACCGTGAATTAGAGGAAAAAAATGAATAAAGAATAATAGACCTTGTCCCAAAGTGTTGTGATGAGAAAAATTAGTCAAATTGACCCTGTTAGGTAAAAGATAAAATTACAGTTCGTGAAGTTAAAAGTAAGGGAGTCAATGGGGTCAGGCTCAAGTATTCAAGTTATGAAGGATAAAGGTTAAAGGTAAAAAGCTTCCCCTTTATCGCAAGGCTGAAGCTTTGCCCTACATTGCATTGCACCGCAAGGCCGAAGTCTTACCCTACGGGTAAAAGTTATAAGATTTGGGGGCGTAGAAACAAGTGGGTAGATTAGACATTTTTATGGCACAGACTATTCAGATTGTAGATTGAAAGGAAAAATAACATAATAACCCAATTACCTAATAACTTAATTACAATACCTTTATCTGTACCAATCCCTGCCTACAGGCAGGTGCGTGTATCTGCGTCCCGTTTAATTTTTGTTTGAAATGGCGGGGGGTGAGAATACTTGAGCTGAATTTTAGAATAACCAACCGAATAATCAAATCCATTGCAGACATCGCGGGTGCCAGAGAATTGATTCTCAATGCCTCACTTCTTCCGAAATGGGAAGTAAAACTACGCAAGGATGCAATTGTAAAGATGGCGCATCATTCTACAAGCATAGAGGGTAATCCTTTGACTTTAGAGCAAGTAAAGAATCTCCTTGCTTGGAAGGAAATATCTACCTGGGATAAGGATAAAAGAGAAAAGAGGAAAGAGGAATTACAAAGCAGGGGGCCGTATAGGGTCGAAATGGGTTCACGAGGGGTCAGATCTTGACTTTGGACATTTTTATGGCGCCGTTGGATTAAATCCACAAGAGCTACGCTTGGTCTTTATTTCGAGAATTAGGAGAGTCAGGTTTTCACATTACACATAAGAGAGAAAACTGGGGGCAGGACTGGGATTGAGAAAATCCCACAAGATTATACGAGATTATCACAAGAGGTCGAAGATCATAGACACAAGGCCTTTTATATCCTCACATTCATTTTTTATTTTAGTCTGTGGTCTTTGGTCCGTAGTTTTTAGTCTGAATTTATAATCTGTGCTTATCTGTGTCCACCTGTGGTTAATGCATATCCTGTGGTTATTTAATTAGGAAGTGATACTATGGGAAGGAAGCATGCAGGAAAGAGAGATAAAGGCGAGAAGAAAGCGAAGAAAAAATCCAAAGGTAGCATAAAGGAGAAGAGAAAAGAAAAAAGAGAAAAAGAAAAAACTCACGAGGGTTGGGTCTCGACCTCAGTGAAATAACCACCCTGATGTGGTAGTTGCGCATCAAATCAGTGCTCAATGGGGTCGGGTTCATGTATTCAACTTATAAAGGTTAAAGGAAAAAGGACAAAAGACAATTGAAAACATTCTTCGTGAACTTTCTACCTGTCGCCTGCCTGTCGGTAGGCAGGGTAGACAGGTGTGGATAAAATCAGTCAGATTATTTGTACTGGAGACACAGATTAGTACTGATTAACATGGATATTTTTTATAGAATTATTTTCTTTATTTGTTTGTGAACATCTGCGTTTACCCCGTTAAATAGAACTGTTTTAAGGACGCTTTGATATTTATCGTTACATTATTTAACGGGGTGTATTTGCGTCCAAATAGGAGAAAAAAAGAGGATAAGCTACCAGTTATTCGGTTTCAAACCGTGCAAATAACCTTATGAACAGAGAGGTATTAAAAGTAGAGGGGTTGTCAAAAGTTTATCCACAACCTAACAGGAAATCCATCCTTGCAGTTGATAATATAGGCTTTCTTATAGAAAGGGGTGAGATTGTTGGACTCCTGGGCCCGAACGGTGCTGGCAAGACCACTACGATAAAATGCATCTGCGGACTTATAACCCCAAGTTCGGGAAGTATCTTTATTGATGGGGTAGATATGATACATACCCCTAAATTTGGAATGTCAAAAATAAGTGCTGTTCTTGAGGGAAATCGCAATATATACTGGAGACTGACACCCCGTGAAAATCTGGCATTCTTCGCCGGGCTGCAGGGGATATCCTACCGAGATGCAAAATCCTATAACGACGAGTTGATAGGGCTCTTCAATCTGACCCCAAAAGCCACTACCCAGGCACGTTATTTATCTCGTGGAATGCAACAAAAGTTGGCAGTCGCCTGTGCCCTTGCCAAACAGACAGAGATTCTCTTGCTGGATGAGCCAACCCTGGGATTGGATGTTGAGGCCTCTCATGAACTGAGGGGACTGATTAAAGAGATGGTAAGAGATAATAATCGGACAGTATTGTTAAGCTCACACGATATGCAGGTAGTTAAGGATATCTGTGACAGGGTTATAATAATAAATAATGGCGAAATAGTAACGGATGAGCGGGTTGATAGATTGTCCAAACTTTTTGAAACATCATCTTATAGGTTTGAGCTTGATGGTAGATTAACCCAAAAAGAAGAGTCCGAGATAAAATCTAATTTTGACCTTGCTAATATAATGAAAATGCCTGATCATACAGTAATAGACATTCAATTAAGGTCACACCAGAGACTCTATGAACTTATAGATATTTTGAGAAAAAATGGCTCAAAGATTGACTCTATTACCCACAGGGAGCCAGATTTTGAGGAAATATTCCTGAAGATTGTAAAAGGAAAATGACCATCATTTGACAATTGCACAATCATCGAATGGCTATATCCTTTTGTTATATAAAGGGTTATTTGGCTTCGGGTTGAATACCCTGCAGGTTATCGAGGTATAAAAAGATGAAGAGCAATATAGCACTGTTTGTAACCCTGTTTAAGCGAGACTGGCTTGAGATGGTGCGCTACCCATTCAATATGCTCTCAAGTATTATCACTCTATATTTCCTCTTTCTGCTTATATTTTTGGGCTACAGGGCAGTTGGCGGTCAGGATATAAATTTTGGTAATACAGTGGATGGGATAACAGTTGGTTTTATGTTGTGGACATTTTCTATAGCTGCTTATTCCCTTCTCGCCTGGAGCCTTATGAATGAAGCGAAGATGGGAACACTTGAGCAACTGTATATGACATCGTTGGGGTTTGACAGGTTGTGTGTATACAGGATTATATGCGATTTCTTCCTGAATTTGCTCTTTGTCATCCCAATACTAGTTTTGATGATGGCAACCACAGGAAGACGGTTGCATATTGATATCCTCTCGCTCATCCCCCTTTTTATATTCACGTTGGCATCAGTTTATGGAATAGGCTTTATATCAGGAGGGCTCGGTCTCGTATTTAAGCAGATTCAGTCCTTCTTCCAGATATTACAGTTTGTATTTGTTGGCTTTATTGTCGCGCCAGTTGATAAACTACCAGGGCTTAAATTATTGCTACTCTCGCTTGGAGCGAAACTTATTGGAAAGGTTATGATTTATAGGTTGCCAATCACAAAATTATCGCCTATGGACCTACTTGGGTTAATGCTAAATGGGTTGTTCTACCTGGGGGTTGGTTTTCTTATATTTAAAATTTGTGAACGCATAGCTAAACAGAGAGGATTATTAGGTCACTACTAATGACCCTTTTGCACGAATTGTGCCCAATGGGGTCGGGTTCATAAATTGGATAACTCCTGATTCACTACAAGGAAGGAGTGTATATGAAACAGGGAATTATACATAGATTGTTAGATTATTATCTTGGGACACCTGAGTATAAAGAAGAAATGCTTAGAGCCCTCAGCCAATTCTTTAATAGACCCAAACTATCCACTGGTGATAGATTAGAAATTGAAGATAAAGATGAAGGAATATTTAATGAATGGTTGATGTTCAATTTTCGTTTGAAGAATAAAAAGACACTCCTGGAAGATTTCTGTCAGAGAAATCCTTGTAAACTTAGTGCCACAGAACTCCAAGCTTACTATGACCTTCAAGAAAACGAATACGGTTTATTTGAAGTCTTAAAAGTTGAGCCGGGAAAAGGTCTAAAGGTGAAAAATCTCAAAACTGGTAAGGAGTATGAGGTGAAAGAATTTATAGGAACATTTCAAGCCGAAGAAGAAGAAGTGCTAATAGCAAGGGTGGGTAAGATGGAAGACCATTTTGAGTTTGTAGGTAGAGACTGTTATAAGTTACCAGCAGGGTCTATGAGTTTTTTTCTTAGTAAACTGGCTTCTAAACAGAAACTTAACCCAAAAATAACCAGAGATTTTTTTAAACAATTGAAAGAAATAAAAAAGAAAGACTTTGAATCCATAAAAGGAAAGCTCTTAGATGGAGGTAAATGTATCTGTGACCTCTGTGGCAAGAAGGGAAAGATGGGGGCTTTAACCTATGATAAAAAAACTGGAGAACCCATCGTGATTTGCTACAAATGTGATCTTAAAATAAAAGCACAAAGAGAAGGGATTACAATAAAGGAGGCGGAGAAGAGGAGAAAGAGAATGTTTGAGGTGAGTAATTTATTTCAATATATTAAAATTAAGGAATATTTAGACCTCAAAAATAAAAGAGAATTTGACTCAATAGAAGAAGCGAATAGAGTCTCAAAAAGAATTATGAATGCCTGGAACAACTTGAGTATTAAGCAGAGAAAGGATTTTGATGCAATGGATGATAAAGAGTTGCGAAGAATCTATGAAAATATACCAGTTGATTTTTCTGATCTATAATTAGATTTTTGCAGGGAAAAGGAAAAGGGGTCAGGCTCAAGTATTCAAGTATTACTGGATTAATAAGGAGGCTTTTAAGGATGAATTATGAGATGAGAATCAACTTTGCAAAGATATATGATCGATATGCTCAAAACCGAGATAAAAGAGGGCTCGCTACCTGGAAAATTCAAGAACGGGATCATTTCTTAGCACTACTCAAAGAAGAGCAGAAAAAAACTCTATTGGAGATTGGTGCAGGAACGGGAAGGGATAGCAAATATTTCAAAGATAGTGGGCTTAAAGTTATTAGTACTGATATGTCTTTCGAGATGGTTAGGCTATGTCGGAAGAAGGAGCTTACAGCATTTGTGATGGATTTTTATAACCTGGGGTTCCTTGAAGAAAGTTTTGATGCTGTCTGGGCTTTAAACTGTTTGCTTCACGCATCCAAGAAAGAGCTCCCTGAAGTATTGAAAGGCATTCGGGCTATGCTAAAACCGACAGGTTTGTTTTATATGGGAGTATATGGTGGGACTGAATTTGAAGGAATATGGGAAGATGACTTTTATAGACCTAAAAGGTTCTTTTCCTTTTATTCTGATCAACGAATTAAAGAGGTTGTAGTAGATTTTTTTGCGATTCTGTATTTTAAAACGATCCCTTTAGAAAAAGGGGAACCTCACTTTCAATCAATGATTTTGAGGAAAAAATAACTACGGGATAATGGGGTCAGGCTCAAGTATTCAAGTTATAAAGGATAAAGATAGAAAGCCTTGCTCTACTCTTTTTCCTTCCTCCTTCATTCATAACAATAAGAAGTGGGGAAGGGGGAATTGAAAGTAGCATAGTTTTATGAAAAGGTATTGTTTTAAAACTGCTGTTGGTGAGGTAATATATTATCCATCAAGAGTGTGGTCGAGCACCATTGCCATCAAAGGCGAGAAGTATATCCTTATAGACCCGCAATATTATCTTCTTAAAGATATTACCAGACCGGATGAAATCTGGTTGACCCATACCCACCCCGACCACTTTCTTTCTATAAATAAATTTGAAGGAGTTCCTGTTTATGCTCATCCTGAGGGCTTAAATATACTGGTTTCCCCTTTCCCCGATAGGGCATCTACGAAAAGAGAGATAGCCTCTGCAATAAATGTGGTAGAGAACTTCAAAAGCCTTAAAGGATTTAGAAAGACCGCATTAAAACGAATGGTAGAAATGATCATACGGATGCATTCAGTGCCATTTATAAATATAAAGGGAGTGAGAGGGGTGAAACAGGTTTATAAAATGGATGATGGTGAGGAGCGATATGGAATCAGAGTTTTTTACATTCCCGGTCACACCCCGGATAGTCTTTGCTTTTATGTAAAAGAAGATGGCATCTGCATTACCGGGGACCTTATTATGGGAGGGTCAGGTCCGGCGAACCTTTATACACCCGTTTCTGACCCATACAAGGCATTACAATCGCTTTATCTGCTTCAATCACTAAAACCCAAAATAATTCTTCCCGGTCATGGATATCCCATATATGAAGCAAAAGAAAGGTTAAAAATTGGAATAGAAAGAACTAAGAGGGAAATGGAATGTATAGTTA
>JAYENM010000306.1:0-8676 GCA_034722095.1 Caldifarciminota bacterium
CAGAGATAACAGATTCCACACCATCGTGTATAATTTTTTTATTACTTTTATCAGACAAAACAACATTGAAACCAAGCTCCTGGAAGAATGTTATCCAAAGCGGTAAATATTCATGAAACACGAGTACCCATGGTATGCCAATTTTAGGTTCCTTTGTTTTCTTTTTATGATAGGATTTGAGAAGCAATCTCTCTCTTTCTCTAAATAAATCTGATAGTTCTGATCGTCTTTTCTTCTTCTTTACATCATATTTTCCACATCTTGAACCATAATATAAAGGAGGCTCTCCCTCAACCGTGACTTTGTTAATCCTGCATCTGTTGGGGCAATCAGTGCATTCAAATGTATCAATATTATATTTCTTTTTACTCAGGTCAAAACCCTTAAACTTACTTTTCTCAATTTTATTCTTTTTCATATACTCCATGACAATAAGTGCAACTCCTATAGCACCTGTTACATCATTGTGAGGTGGCACAGTTATGGAGTTACCCAATACCCTTTCAAAAGCAGCTACAACACCCTTGTTGTGGGCAACTGCACCTTGAAAAAATATGTTGTTACCAATACGTTTATTCTCTACTACTCTGTTCAGGTAGTTGTGAACAATAGAGTATGCAAGACCTGCTGCCAAATCTTCCCTCTTTGCGCCTCTTTGCTGATGACCTGTAAGGTCTGATTGCATAAATACCGTACATCTGTCACCAAGTGCAACGGGTGATTTACTCGATAGAGCACATTCACCAAATTCTTCCTGTATGTTTAAATCAAGCCTCTCAGCTTGCTCGTCAAGAAAGGAGCCTGTACCTGCAGCGCATACCTTATTCATTTCAAAATCACGTATCACACCATTCTCCAAGCTTATATACTTGGAGTCCTGTCCCCCTATCTCAAATATTGTATCAACCCGTGGGTCTATTTCGATTGATGCCCTTGCCTGCGCGGTTATCTCGTTCTTGACCACATCCGCACCTATAAGGTCACCTATCATATATCTGCCAGAGCCTGTTGTTGCTATACCCTTGACCTCCACATAATCGCCTATCTCCTTGCCTATTTCCGCAACTCCTTTTCTTACAGCATCTATGGGTCGGCCAGCAGTCCAAAGGTATCGCCTGGCAACAAGTCGCTTTTGGTCATCTACAGCAACTACGTTCGTTGATATTGACCCTACATCTATACCCAAATACACACCAAGTTTCTTATCCTTTGATAATTTTGGCCTCTCTAACCACTTATGTTTTGTGATTTTTCTTTTTGGCTCCTCGAGTAGCTCCAACACCTTATGCTCTTCCTCAGGTGTCTTTAAGTATCTATTTATTTCTTCTGGATCATTGTAGGCACGAATTTCCCGCATAGCGGGATCCCGCAAAAGGCGGTGGCTATTCGTGCCATCCATAAGGGTTAATGCAGAACCTATTGCTCCCATAGAGGCAAAATATTTGGGGACAATGAGTTCACCATCTTTTAACTCCAGTGTCTCCCTGAATGCCCTAATCATTCCCTTGTTTGCAGATACACCACCCTGAAATGATATAGGTTTGATGAACTTCTTTCCTTTTGCAATAATGCTCTTAAAATTTCTTGCCAAAGCGAAACACAGACCTGCAACTATGTCGTAATCTGGTGTAGCTTCCTGTTGCAGGTGTATCATATCCGTATTCGCAAACACGCTGCACCTACCAGCGATTCTTGGTGGCTTCTCTGAACGAAGTGCAAGTTCACCAAATTCCTCAATTGAAAGACCGAGTCTTGCCGCTTGCTGATCCAGAAAAGAGCCTGTACCTGCAGCACATATCGTATTCATGGCGAAGTCCTTTATTACATGCATACCAAGACTTTCATCGTACTCTGTAAGAATGAATTTGGAATCCTCACCACCTATCTCGATGATTGATTTTACTTCAGGGTGCAGGTAGCCAGTAGATTTAGTTTGTGCAAGTATTTCGTTAATAAATGGTATATTTAATATTTTGGCGAGTAGCTTACCTCCTGAGCCTGTAACGGCAAGTCCTTTGATTTGTTCTTTTGGATAGAGGGTGAACACTTCTTTTAGTATTTTATAGGTTCTCTCTAATGGCTTGCCTTCCATTCTTAGGTAATAGTCTTTTGAAACTTCCTTTTGTGCATTTAATAGTGATACATTGATGCTAACAGAACCAATATCTATTCCTACGTACATCCTTTCCATTCTTTACCTCCAAAAAACGAAAACGGGGGCAGGTCACAGACTCGCATGATTCGAAGAATCCTGTGGAGCTGAAAAATAGAAATTATTCTTGAGAAATTAGAGATAGAACGGAAGAGTAATACCTAAATCTTTTATTCTTTCCAGAATTTCATTCTTCTCTACCAATTTCTCCATAATCTTTATGTCATTAGAAACTATCCTGTCTTTTACAAGCGGAGGGATTCTTTCTCTTATCAACTCCTGAACCGCCCTTGTTCCTCTGCCAAGAAGCGAATAGTCTTCCCCTGTTCTTATATCTACTGCCTCTGCCGAACACAAAAGTTCAATAGCCACTATGATCCTTGTGTTTTTAAGTATCTCCCTTGCCTTTCTTGCTGCAATTGGTGCCATACTTACATAGTCTTCCTGGTCTTCAGATGTCGGGATTGAATCGCAGGATGCGGGATGTGATAAAACTTTATTCTCGGATACAAGTGAGGCTGCTGTATACTGGGCAAGCATGTATCCACTCTCCAATCCCTCTCTCTTTGCAAGGAAAGATGGAAGTCCTTTTGAAAGAGGAGATGATACGAGTCTCATAATCTGTCTTTCTACTATATTCCCAAGATTGGAGATAACTATTCCGAGAAGATCCATAGCCACCGCGATAGGTTCTCCGTGAAAGTTACCACCCGAGACTGCAGTGTCAAGGGTTGGGAATATAAGCGGATTATCGGTGGCGGAGTTTATTTCAACCTCCAGAATATTTTGGATCCACACCATTGAGGATAGCACCGATCCATAGACCTGAGGTATACACCGCAGTGAGTATGCATCCTGTGTATGCTTCTTGTTACTTCCTATGAGACGGCTATTTTCAACAAGGCTCAGTATGCTTTTGGAAACCTCCATTACTCCATTTTGTGGCCTTGTCAGCAGGTATTCAGGACAGAAAGCATCTTTGTGAGCAAGGAGTGCTTCAAGGGTGAGAGCCGAGGATACAATAGCGGTAGAGAACAAGGACAGGCAGTCATAAAGCGTAATTACGCCGATACCCGTTGAGAGTTGATTACCATTTATGAGTGCAAGTCCCTCCTTCGGGGCGAGTGAGATAGGCGAGATTTTCGCAAGTTTTAATGCCTGGCTTGCTGATACCCTTTTCTCGCCAATAAATGCATCGCCCTCGCCTATAAGTAGAAGTGCAAGATGTGCCAGTGGGGCGAGGTCTCCAGATGCGCCAACAGATCCCTTCTCCGGGACAACAGGGTATACATCGCTGTTGAGTAGTGAGAGAATGTTCTCTATTAAAAGCGGTCTCACTCCCGAGTGTCCTACTGAGAGCGCATTTGCCCTGAGTAGCATCATTGCCCTCACAGTCTCTCTATCCAGAGGTTCACCAACCCCTGCAGAGTGAGAAAGAATGAGGTTCCTTTGTAGTTCTTGCAAGTCATTCTGTGCTATTTTTACCCCCTCCTTGGAACCAAAACCCGTGTTAACACCGTAGATAGGACGCTCTTTTCCCACCATCTTTTCTATCCACTCCCGACTTTCTTTACACCTGTTTCCTGCAAGAGGAGAGAATGAGACCTTTACGCCGCATCTTGCTACCTTGACCACTTCTTCTATGGTGAGCAATCTTCCATCTATAATGAGAGAAATTTTCTCCATATTTCTGCCCCCCCTTTTTTGACGCAGATTCACCCCGTTAAATAATGTAACGGTAAATATCAGAGCGTTCTTGTAACAGTTCTATTTAACGGGGTAAACGCATTACATTAATATCCCTTGATCTTTCTTACCATTTCCTCCGCGACACCCTGTGGTACCTTACCATAGTGTCCAAACTCCATTATATATACTGCCCTTCCCTGTGTTAATGATCTTATTATAGTTGCATAGCCAAACAAATTACGCAATGGACAGATTGCCATAACTGTTTGAAACTTCCCCTTACCATGGAGTGAGGTTACCTTGCCGTCTCTTGCACTGATATCATCCAGAACTGCCCCCAGGTATTCACCGGGCACTATTATTTCAAGATCCATTATAGGCTCAAGCAGGCAAGGTTCCGCCTTTTCAACCGCCCTCTTTACTGCCATACCTGCGGATATCTTGTAGTCAATAGGGGAGGAATCTATCTCATGGTATGAGCCACCTATTACATTGATCCTTATATCAACCACAGGAAATCCCAGAAATATACCTGCCTCGAGAGATTCAATAACTCCTTCTTTTATTGCAGGGAAAAATTCCTTTGGCACCTCGCCCTGTTTTATACTGTTGTTAATCAATATACCTTTGCCATTTTCCAGAGGGGAAACCGTGAGTTTGACATGACCATAATGTCCCCTTCCACCTGTCTGACGAATATATCTCCCTTCCCCTTCTGCTTCTTGACATATCGTCTCACGATAGCTCACTCGTGGTTTACCAACTCTTGCATGTACAGCATAATCCCGTGTTATCCTTTTTGTAAGGACTTCAAGATGTAACTCACCCATTCCGGAGATTATGGTCTCTCCAGTCTCCTCATTAAAATTGCATGTAAAGGTAGGATCTTCTTCTTCAAGCATCTTTAAGACAGATAGAAGTTTTCCTTCATCTGCCTTTGTTTTTGGTTCTATAGATACTGATATTACGGGTTGGGCAAATGTAGGACTTTCCAGAAGTATGGGGTGTTCTTTTGCACAGAGTGTGTGGCCGGTTTTTATCTCTTTCGGCCCGACAATACTACATATATCACCCACGCTCGCTTCTTCAAGCTCCTTTCTCTTATTGGCATACATAACGAATATACGGGTAATTCTCTCTTTTATGTTGGTGTTGGCGTTGAGCACTACGGACCCTTTTTTTATCTTTCCTGAATATATACGGATATAAGATAGTTTTCCAAATGGGTCTTGGACTATCTTAAAAATAAGTGCAGAAAATGGCTCGCTTGATAGTGGTCTTCTTTCTATCTCTTTTCCATCAGGGGCTTGACCCTTTATTGGTGGGAGATCAAGAGGGGAAGGTAGGAAGTCAACTATCCCGTCGAGCAGAAGCTGTATCCCAATGTTTTTTAGCGATGCGCCAAAAAAGGTGGGATAATAGTGATTTGCAATAGTGCCTTCCCTTATTGCTGATATAAGTTCCTGAGAGGATGGTTCTTTTCCATCAAGAAATATCTCGGCAATATGGTCGTTGTACAGAGAAACCATTTCCAGAAGTTTTTCCCTCTCCTCTCTTGCCCGTCTCTTTATATCAGGTGGTATATCTTTTAAAATATACTCATTGCCCGTGTCTTTCTTCCATATGCAGAGATTCCATCTTATAAGGTCTATGACCCCCTGAAAGGAGTTTTCAACCCCATAGGGGATCTGGACAAGAAGCGGGATAACACCAAGTTTCTCCTTCATCATGTTGCATGCCTCAGAGGGATCCGCCCCTACCCTATCGAGTTTATTTATAAACACTATTCTCGGGGTGTTGTATTTGCTTGCTTGATGCCACACCGTTTCCGATTGTGATTCTACACCTTCAACCGCACTGAATATGACAACCGCCCCATCCAGAACCCTCAGACTTCTTTCTACTTCAACCGTGAAGTCAACATGTCCGGGTGTGTCCACAATGTTTATGCGTTTATTCCTCCAGTTACAGCTCACACAGGCAGAGGTTATGGTTATACCCCTTTCCTTCTCCTCCTTAAGATAGTCAGTTACTGTGGTACCCTCGTCCACCTCTCCCATTCTGTATGTCTTGTGGGTGTAATAGAGGATTCTTTCGGTAGTCGTGGTTTTACCGGCGTCTATGTGGGCAATTATTCCCGTATTTCTAATGTCTTTTATATCCATGATTAGGTCATTGAGTCAATGGGTCAATGGTCAATAGTCAATGGTCATTAGTCTGTGGTCTTCTATCATTTTAACTTGCTAACGGTTCGGCTGAGCGGCTCGGCAGTGAGCTCGCCGAACTGCTCGCCGAAGACTGCTAATTTTGAATTGTTAATTGTTTCTCTTTACCTCCTCCCAGATCATTCTAACATCCTCAGGTGTATTTGCGGTTCTTGTCCCAAATATATGTGGATGGCGAGTTTTCAACTTATTTATAAGTATCTCACATACATCAAGTATATTGAAATCTTCAGCAATCTCTGAGTGCATCAATATCTGTAGGAGAAGATCGCCAAGTTCTTCCTTAAGTTCTTTCTTACTTTCTATTGCATTGATAACCTCTTCGCATTCCTCTCTCAAATAGGGTATAAGCGATTTATGAGTTTGTATCCTGTCCCAGGGACATTCTTGTCTCGTTCTCTTTATAACGGAGATAAGTTGGTAAAACACACCTGTTCTTTCGAGAAGCAGAAGCCATAATTTCGTTCCCACTCCCTGGCCGTATCCACCAATGCCGCTTTCTGCAACGACCCTATGGCAGGGTATAATAATAGGAATTGGATTTCTTCCTACCGCATTTCCAACCGCTCTCTGTGCATCTGGTTTCTCAAGGAAGGTGGCTATTTCACGGTATGTACTTGTTTCGCCGTAAGGTATCTCTTTTACTTTACAGAGGACCTTTCTTGTGAATACAGACAGGGAGGACAGATCCAGAGGGTAATTGAAATCCTCTTTATGCCCACCGAAATACGATGAGAGACTCGACCCAAATCCCGGTAATATCTCTTTTACCCTCTGTAGATTCGCATAGGTATTTACAAACTCATCTGCGTTCCACCTTAATGCGCATATGCCGTGAGCTGTAGCGACAACGAATATCTTGCCAAGTGGAGAGGTATAGACAGAATATCTCATTGTTATATACAAAAAAACCACAGGATTTATCTCAAAATTGTCTGGAGCATTTTTGCAATCCTGTGGTTTTTAATCAAGAAGATTTGGCAGGTTTTAACACGATGACCTCTCTCTCGGGAGGAGATTTATCTTTCTCTATTTCGTATTCTGCGCTACCCAGTCTTTTTACCCTTTCTATGCCTTTCAGAAAGTCTTCAACGCCTGCTATAGGAAAATCAAGAGAGGATGTCTTAAAGTGCATTGGTATAACAACTTTCGGGTTTAGTGATTCTATGACCTCTTTTGCCTCTTTCACATCTATTGTAAAATATCCACCAACAGGAATAAGACAGATATCAACCTTTCCAATGAGTAAAATTTGTTCCTTGTTCAGTTTGTGTCCCAGATCGCCGAGATGACATAATCTCAGACCATCTATGTCAAGGACAAAGACCGTGTTTTTCCCTCTCTCTTTTCCTCCTTCATTATCGTGAAAGGTAGGAATGCCGGTTATAGTTATCCCTCTCACGCTTCTTTTGCCTTCTTTTCTTATTACCACAGGGTTGCCTCCCACTAAATCTACTGCATTGTGGTCCCAGTGTTCATGTGAAACAGTAACAATGTCTGCATTTTCATCAATAGGGGTATAGTGTATGCCCTGTGTAGGTGAATATGGGTCGGTTATAATTCTTATCCCCTCTACATTCCTTATTAGGAAGGCCGAATGACCTAAATACTTTATCAGCATATAGCGCCTCCTCGTGACAAACTTAGTATTATACAGGGATTACTTCTACGATTTTTCTATCTCCTCTTGTTCTCCTGAATACCACCCTTCCTTGTGTCTTTGCAAAAAGGGTGTCATCGCCTCCAATACCTACATTCAATCCAGGATGAAAAACTGTTCCCCTCTGTTTTACAAGTATGGCCCCTCCAGGTACTATCTCTCCTCCGTAGTGTCTTACCCCGAGGAACTTTGCGTTTGAGTCTCTTCCGTTACGGGAAGAACCCATTCCCTTTTTGTGTGCCATAAAACCCCCCTGGGAAAATCAAAAATCAAAATGCAAAATGAAAAATTATTCGTGACCCGTCTCCGTGGTCCGTGCCCGTAATCCTATCCCCTATCTACTATTTACAATTCACTATTATCTTCTTTCCCTATATCTACTATCTCTATCTGTGTATAGTCCTGACGGTGTCCTTTCATTCTCCTGTACTTTTTTCTTTTTTTGTATTTATAGACAAGTATCTTTGGATATTTCCCGAACTTGAGAACTTTTACATCCACGTATGCATTGTCCACATAGGGTTTGCCTATTTTTATAGTATCGCCATTCGAAATTGCAAGCACCGTAGGTATACGCACGACGTCTCCCTCTTTAGCGTCAAGTTTTGGAACATTTAAGACCTTATTTTTACTTATCCTATACTGAAATCCAGCTATTTCAACGACAGCGTTCATACTCCCCCCACAATTATATTAAAAATTAGGGAATGTCCCAAAGTGTTGTGATACTACCGAGACTATTATTTCAATTGAAAGGGTTATCAGTAATCTGGTAGCCGCAGACTTCAGTCTGCGAATAAAAGATGCCATTCTGAACCCATTTTGCGCAACTTATCCCCAGGATCCGCACGGAAAAGTTGTGGCTACCAAAAGGTTACGGACACCGATTCAATTTGTATATTTTGGTACAACCCGAGTGGCTTATCATTGCTCGTAACTTTACAGTATAA
>JAYENM010000307.1:0-1702 GCA_034722095.1 Caldifarciminota bacterium
GCTAAAAACTCCATTACGCCCTCTTCATTCGTTTTGCCATAGAATTCTGGGGCAATAAAGCCTCTTGGTTTTATGGTTACATAGAGACCTGGTATAGGCTCGGTTTCATCAAGTGAGGCAGTAACAACCAAATCAGAACCTTCTTCAACTGTACTGATATCAATATCCAATGAGGTATCTGCTTGAATAAGTCCCCATCCACTATCAATATCAAATCCGGGAGCCATGATATCTTCGGCACCAAGTTCAATGATCTTTCGGATCTGATAAGGGGTATAAGGAGTTGCGCGCTCAGAAGAAGCAGGAGTTGCTTTTTCAAATTTTTCGATTAAAAGGGCAACAACACCTGTTACATGGGGTGAAGCCATGGAAGTTCCACCGTATAATGCATAGGGTTGCTCAAATACAAATTCACCGGTATCCCACAAAGGAACAGTGGATAATATGGAATGGTCTCCTGGTGCAGCAACAGTTAGCCATTGTCCTCTCGAAGAGAAATTGGTTATACCCTTTGTAGCTGTACTGGCAGCAACATTGATCATCCCAGGGTAAGCAGAAGGATGTGTTACAGCATCAACATGACCATTTCCTTGGGAAACAACATGTATTACGTTGTTTTTCAAACCGTAGTTAAAGGCATCAAGCAATGTGTTCGAATATCCTTTTCCTCCCCAGGAGTTGTTTGTAACCTGTGCTCCCTGGTCGACTGCCCAGACTAAACCGGCTGCCACAAACATATCGCCGATATAACTATTAGCACAATCTGCATCGAATATTCTGATATTTATGATTTTGGCATTATAAGCCACACCAGTAATACCAAAACTGTTCTTTTCAGCAGCAATAGTTCCTGAAACATGTGTTCCATGTGTTTCAGCTAATTGAGAATTATCAGTTGCGGGGGCTAAAATAGTATCTGTAAATGGTGCATAACCACCGATACACTGATTGATCAGATCAGGATGTGACATATCCACACCTGTGTCAACTACTGCAACAACAACGCCGTCTCCTGTAAATCCTTCAGCCCATGCTTCAGGTGCTTTGACCATTCTTGAACCCCAATTATATTCTTCCAAATCGGGAATGATTCTTTCACCTGACATCAATTCATCATTCTTTACTGGTTCGATCAAGTAACGTGTAAAACTAGGTTCAATATATCTTATGGCATCCTTTAATTGGTCATTATCATTCAATACACTTTCAAGAGCGGTTCTGGCATCCTCTACAGTTCCGGGGAAGGTGACCGAAAAGGCTTGAATCTGAGGTACGTGTTTTTGAACCGTTCCATTGATCTGCTCAATCAGATTCAAAGCTTGATTATAATCAGCATAACCGATATTTAATACACCTTCGTAATAGTCCCCTACAGAGAAATTAAAAATCTCCGGGGGAATGACTAAATCATTTGATCCGTTGGTTTGAACGCTTGTACAAGATGTGAAAACAAAAGCCATGATGACAACGATTAACGCTAAAAATAGTGATTTTTTCATATTATTCCCCCCTTTCTGAGCTTGCAACAATTTCAAGATCTTTGCCAGTGGTAAATCTATTGTAATAATCTGCATCGTTTGCATTCAGGCAATGGGGACGGTTCTTTTTGCTGAGAAAAATCTCTATAAAAACCATGAATTGGGGATAAGAAACAGACAATGGGGACGGTTCTTTTTGCTGAGAAAAATCTCTATAAAAACCA
>JAYENM010000308.1:0-1701 GCA_034722095.1 Caldifarciminota bacterium
CGAATGGTTATAGGGGGAATTCGGAGTTGTTACTGTGCAGTTTTACCGAGATAAATGGAACGAGAAAAATCTCAAAGAGTTAGGATTAAACGAGAGACAAATTAAGGCAGTAATGTATGTGAAGGAAAGAGGCAAGATCACTAATAAAGAATATCAAAGGCTTTGTAATACTTCTGAGAGAACTGTCACCCGGGATCTATCAAGTCTAGTTTCTGCAGAAATCTTTGAACAAATTGGCATGACTGGGAAGGGCACTGAATATATCTTAAGACAATATGAAGGCGACAAAGACGCCATAAAGACGCCATAAAGACGCCAAGCAAGTAATAAAGAACTTAAAAACAACAAAGAGCAGTAGCCATGACAAGAATATTCCTCCAAGACATAATTGAAGATTCAAGATTTGAAGATTTGCCCCCTAGCTGGAATTCATTTGATTTGGAATCCTTCTCCAAAAGCAAAAAACTCTGGGATTATCAGCAAAGAGCGGTAGAAAATAGTATAAAGGTCCTATACCGCTATTATGAAGATTTTGCAGATTATCAAAGTGAAGAGGCTTTAGCAAGAAATCAGGAAAGAAAACGGAAATTCTTCCAGTGGTATCAAGATAACGGATTGGATGCAGACCTGGGTATCAAGTTAGATAAACGGAAACGGAATATCTATAACCTTCTTACAACCTATTATCCCCAAAATAATAGGAAAATTTCTTATGAGCATCTTATCAACCGCATGTGTTTCTGGATGGCAACCGGGAGTGGTAAAACTCTCGTTATCATTAAACTTATTCAAATCTTAAAAACTCTAATGGAACGCGACGAGATCCCATCCTGCGATATCTTGGTTCTAACCTATAGAGATGACCTGATAGAGCAATTCAAAAAGCTTGTTATGGAATTCAACTACGCCAATAATGAATTTCACATCCAACTTAGAGAGCTCAAGGAATATCCAGAGGTTAAAAGGCAACAAGTATTATTCAGGAATGGAGAAGTTACTGTTTTTTATTACAGGTCGGATAACTTGAATGATGAGCAAAAGGATAAAATCGTCGATTTTAGAAACTATGATAACGACGGAAAATGGTATGTCTTCCTTGATGAAGCACACAAAGGGGATAAAGAGGAATCAAAAAGGCAGCACCTTTATTCCATTCTTTCAAGAAACGGTTTCTTATTTAATTCCTCGGCGACTTTTACAGATGCCAGAGATATCGTGACTTGTGCCTATGAATTTAATCTCTCAAGTTTCATAAACGCAGGCTATGGAAAACACATCGCTATCCTAAAACAGGAGACAAGAGCGTTCAGAGATGATGAGAATTATAGTAGTGAGGAAAAACAAAAAGTAGCCTTGAAGTCTCTCATACTCCTTACCTATGCGAAGTTTTTCCATGCGAATATAACAAAGAGCCAAGAGTCCCTCTATCATAATCCTTTGCTTTTGACCCTGGTTAACTCAGTAAATACTGAGGATGCAGACCTAAAACTCTTTTTCCGGGAACTTGAGAAGATCGGAAAGGGAGATGTTGAACAGGAAGTTTTTAACTCAGCATTAGATGAACTCTGGGAAGAGTTGAAACAAGAGCCTGACTTCATATTTGAAGATGGCAATAAAGTAAGGGTGGATGAGACAAGTTTCAAAAGCATAACTACAGAAAACGTCTTACGCTATATCTACAACTCAGCAACACCTGGGGAA
>JAYENM010000309.1:0-1689 GCA_034722095.1 Caldifarciminota bacterium
CATTGTTTGGAGAGCACAGAGAATTAAATTTACTCCCTGCCCCGTTAGATAGTAAACATCTAACGGGGTGAATGACCTCCCATATCCATACGGATCCGTAAGGACGGGTCGTATGACTGTGGTTTGTTTCATATCCTTTCATATTATTTTTGACAGTACCCTTCAAAATCCTAAGTGAAATTAGTCAATTTATCTCTCTTGCCTCCCGTTGTATTTTTTCATATTCTATAATAAGTTTTTTTAACCGTTCTTGGCTGCTTTCCTGCTTCATTATCTCTCTCATACTTTTAAGATCATTTTTGAGTTTCCAGGATCTGAGTTTTTTTAAAAGATGTTGCGTCTCTTCTAATTCCTCCTCCTTTTCTCTTTCACTAAAGAGAACATCTCCGACGATTTTTCTTAAATCGGGCTCTATCTTCCCCATTATTTCTTCAGAGTCAGTTGTCTCCTCGTTGAAAATCTCTTTAATTGTAGGTGTTTGTATAACGCCCTTTGCTTTTTTCACAAGATCCCACACAGATTTATCCTTTAAAGCAAACCCTAAAAGCTTCGCCTCTACCTTATGCTGTGCATCTATATAACCTGCACGAAAGGTGCTCTTCCTTTTAGTATTAGTACTCTTACCCACTAATAATGATTTACTAATCCCAAATCTCCTGGATGCCTCATCTGTCCATACTTCTTTTCTTATTGGGTCCTTCAAGAGAGACAACATATCTCTTACCTCGTTTATTAAAACGATTCTATCTTCTGGATTATCTGTTTTTTTTACATTTATGACAAACTCAAGAAAGTCCACTGTGGTCCTGAGAAAATTTTTGTAATCAATTCCTTTCTCTCTAACAAAAGAGTCAGGGTCATACCCGGCAGGAGATAATGCCACCCTCACACCGAGTGAGTTTTTTAAAAGAATATCTATAGCTCTTCTCGTTGCCTTCAATCCAGCATCATCAGAATCGTAAAATACAACAACATTTTTTGCGTATCTTGATAATAGGCTTGCCTGGCCATCTGTCAGTGATGTTCCCAAAGAAGCAATCACATTTTTGACCCCTGCCTGCCATAATGACAGAAGATCGAGATTTCCTTCAACCAGAATAGCAAGCTTCTCCTTTCTTATATCTCCTTTCGTCTGATGTAACCCATATAAAGTATTTGACTTTTTATACACATCTGTATCGGGGGAATTCATATACTTGGGTTGTCTTTCATCTATAACTCTGCTACCAAATCCAACAACCTTTCCTGCCGTATTGAATACAGGGAACATAATCCTCTTTATAAACTTATCTCGTCCTTCTACAACAAGGCCTGCCTTTTCAAGTAATTCCTTTTTTATCCCCTTTTTCTGTGCAATCTCAAGAATGTATCTCTGTGAAGTAGGTACGTAACCCAGTTTAAAAGCAATTATGGTCTCGTTTTTTATTCCTCTTCTTTCAAAATACGCAAGTCCCGGTTTACCCTGAGGTTTCTTAAGCAGAGTATCATGATATAATTGGCTTGCATATTCTAACACCTTCAGTATATCTACATTTTTTTCTTCTTCTCCTTTTATTTCTATCCCTGCTCTCTCGGCAAGGAATCTCACCGCCTCCGGAAATGTCATTCCTTTGTATTCTATAAGAAATGTAATTACATTCCCGGTCTTCCCACATCCAAAACAATGATAAATTCCTCTTTGGGGTGACA